>NZ_DLJW01000105.1:0-24303 GCF_002477705.1 Stenotrophomonas sp. UBA7606
CACGCGGACCAAAGCCCCTCTCCCCTCGCGGGAGAGGGGAGCAAAAGCAAATGATGCGAGTTCCAGCATTGCCGGCACTCGCGCGGACCAAAACCCCTCTCCCCTCGCGGGAGAGGGGAGCAAAAGCAAATGATGCGAGTTCCAGCATTGCCGGCGCTCGCGCAGACCAAAGCCCCTCTCCCCTCGCGGGACAGGGGTTGGGGAGAGGGGGAAAGCTCTCACCCCACACAACAACAACCCAAGGGAACCCACCCCCATGTCCCACGTCCCCCAGATCAAGATCCCGGCCACCTACATGCGCGGCGGCACCTCCAAAGGCGTGTTCTTCCGCCGGGAAGACCTGCCGGCCAGCGCGCAGCAGCCCGGCGTGGCCCGTGACCGCCTGCTGCAGCGGGTGATCGGCTCGCCCGATCCCTATGCCAAGCACACCGACGGCATGGGCGGCGCTACCTCCAGCACCAGCAAGTGCGTGATCATCGCGCCGAGCTGCAAGCCCGATCACGATGTGGATTACCTGTACGGGCAGGTGTCGATCGACACCGACTTCGTCGACTGGTCCGGCAACTGCGGCAACCTGTCGACCGGCGCGGGCGCGTTCGCGCTGCATGCAGGCTACGTCGATCCGGCACGCGTGCCCGAGAACGGCATCTGCGCGGTGCGCATCTGGCAGGCCAACATCAACAAGACCATCATCGCCCATGTGCCCATCACCAACGGTCAGGTGCAGGAAACCGGTGACTTCGAACTGGACGGTGTCACCTTCCCGGCCGCCGAGATCGTGCTGGAGTTCATCGATCCGGCCGATGAGGGCGAAGGCGAGGGTGGTGGCGCGATGTTCCCCACCGGCAACCTGGTCGATGAGCTTGATGTGCCCGGCGTGGGCACGCTGCAGGCGACGATGATCACTGCTGGCATTCCCACGGTGTTCGTCAACGCGCAGGACATCGGCTACACCGGTGCCGAGCTGCAACCCGCCATCAACGATGACAAGGCGGCGCTGGCAAAGCTCGAGGCAATCCGTGTTGCCGGCGCGCTGCGCATGGGCCTGATCAAGACCCCTGAAGAGGCGCTCAAGCGCCAGCACACGCCCAAGGTCGCCTTCGTCGCGCCGCCGCAGGATTACCTGTCCAGCGGCAACAAGCAGATCCACGCCGGCGACATCGACCTCAATGCCCGCGCCATGTCGATGGGCAAGCTGCACCACGCGATGATGGGCACGGCCTCGGTCGCCATCGCCACGGCAGCGGCCGTGCCGGGCACCCTGGTCAACGTCGCCGCCGGTGGTGGACAGCGCGATGCAGTGCGCTTTGGCCATCCGTCCGGCACGCTCCGCGTCGGTGCCGCGGTCGAATCGGTGGATGGCCAATGGACCGTCACCAAGGCGGTGATGAGCCGCAGTGCACGCATCCTGATGGAAGGCTGGGTACGCGTGCCGGGTGATGCGTTCTGACTGAACAGGTGTGGCTTCCGCCAGGGCGCGCCTGGCTTTGCCAACCCGGGTGGAACACATCCCCGACGTCGATGGGACGGGTTGATCCGTAAAATGAACCGCCTCTCGTCATTGGCGGCACACCAATGTCAAATCCTGTTTGCGCGCCTGCGCCCAGCTCGCGCTGGCTGTTGCCGGTGCTGGCGTTGCTGTCGGCGGTGGCACCGCTTGCCACCGACATGTACCTGCCCTCCCTGCCACGCATGGCACATGACCTGGGCACCAGTGCGTCCGGCATCCAGCTCACCCTGACCGCTTTTCTCGCCGGTGTGGCCAGTGGCCAGTTGGTGATTGGTCCCCTCTCCGATGGCATGGGCCGGCGGCGTCCTTTGCTTGTCGGTACGGTGCTGTGCCTGTTGGCCAGCATTGCCTGCGCGTTGAGCGGTGGCGTGGAGATGCTGATCGCCGCGCGCTTCCTGCAGGGTTTCAGCGGTGGCGCCGGTGTGGTGCTGGCAAGAGCCATCATCGCCGATACCAGCAGCGGTGCCACTGCAGCCAAACGCATGAGCCTGATGATGGTGATCGGCGGCCTGGCACCGGTGCTGGCGCCGCTGATCGGCGGGCTGGTTGCCAGTGTGGCCGGGTGGCGGGCAGTGATGTGGGTGATCGTCGCCCTGGTGGCGCTGATGTATATGGGCGTGCTGTTGGTGGTGGCGGAAACCCTGCCTGCGTCTGCAAGGCAGGGCGGTGGCCTGCGCGGGATGCTCGGCAATGCCGGCAAGGTGCTGGGCACGCCGCGCTATGTCGGCTTCGCCCTGACCATGGTGTTCGCGTTCGCGGCCATGTTTTCCTATATCTCCGCCTCGCCCTTCGTCCTGCAGAACGTGATCGGCCTGAGCGAGAAGCAGTATGCGATTGCCTTCGGCTGCAACGCGCTAGGCCTGATGCTGGGCAACATCGTCAATGTGCGCTTGGCGGGCAAGGTGGCGCCGCGCCGCCTGTTGAGTATTGGCGTCAGCGGACTGTTGTTGATGACAACGGTACTGGTGGTCCTGGCCTTGGCCGGCATGCCGCGTTGGCCGGCGCTGCTGGCGCTGTGGCTGGTGATGCCGTGCCTGGGCCTGACTTACGGCAATGCGGTGGCGCTGGCCTTGGCCGAGGTCCGCGCCCATGCGGGTGCGGGCTCCGCCTTCATCGGGACGTTCCAGTTCCTGGGCGGTGCCCTGGTGGCGCCGTTGGTTGGCCTGGGCGGGGACCACGATGCCCGGCCCATGGCTTTCACCATGCTGTTGCTGGCGGGCTGCGCGGCCATCGCGCTGTTCAGGACATTGCGGCTGCGCGACGCCTGAATGTTGGCGGGATCCTCGCACGGGGCTGGGTATACTCGGGCGATCTGCTGGAGGACGCCATGGATAACAGGATGTCGGTGGGCAAGCGCTGGGCTGCAGTCGCCTTGATGGCGCTGGCCCTGGTTGCAGGATGCAAGCGCAATGAGAGCGGGCAGTTGCCCGGGGCCAGCGGGGAGGCGATCAAGACCACGCAGGAAGAGGTCAAGGGCTTTGCCATGCTGCGCGCCTATCCGGACCAGAAGAGCGGCGACGGCCTGGCGCTGGCGGTGGAGTTCTCGCGGCCGCTGGTCGGCACCCAGGATTTCGACAAGCTGCTGCGCTTCGAGGAGAAGGTCGGCAACGAGGACAGCAGCTGGTCGCTGTCCGACGACGGCAAGACCCTGCGCTATCCCTATGTGGAGGCGGCCAAGGAATACACCCTGATCATCTCCGCCGACCTGCTGGCTGCTGACGGCAACCGGCTGGGCAGCGAGGTCAAGCAGAAGGTGTTCACCGGCGAGCTGGACCCGGCGGTGGGCTTTGCCTCGCAGGGCAGTGTGCTGCCGGCCAAGGACAGCCGCGGCCTGCCGGTGGTGTCGGTGAACGTGCCAGAAGTGGACGTCGAGTTCCTGCGCGTGCGCGAGAAGGACCTGCCTACCTTCTTCAGCCAGTACCAGCGCGGCGGCCGCCGCGGCAGCTGGGAGCTGGACAGCGAGTACGGCGACAACACCCCGCTGAACCAGCTGGCCGAGCCGGTCTACGTCAACCGCTTCGTGCTGGGTGGCAAGCAGAACGAGCGCGTGCTGACCTACCTGCCGATCCAGGACGTCAAGGAACTGCAGCAGCCGGGCCTGTACTTCGCGGTGATGAAGCGCACCGGCAGCTTCGACAACGAGTTTGATACCGCCTTCTTCACCGTCAGCGATATCGGCCTGCACACCCGGGCCTACAAGGACAAGCTGTTCGTGCATACCGCTTCGCTGGCCGACGGCGCGCCGGCCAAGAAGGTCGAGCTGAAGGTCATCGACGGCAAGGGCGAGGTCATCCTCAAGGGCCAGACCGATGCCAATGGCAACGCCCTGCTGAACTACACGCTGGATGCGGCGCATGTGCTGGTGGCCAGCAGGGGCAGCGACACCACCATGCTGCCGTTCAACCAGCCGGCGCTGGACCTGAGCGAGTTCGCCGTGGCCGGCCGCCAGAACGCGAATTTCGATGTCTTCGCCTGGTCCGGACGTGACCTTTACCGCCCGGGCGAAACAGTGCGCATCTCCGCGCTGCTGCGCGACAACGACGGCAAGACCCTGGCCGGGCCGGCCACCGGCGGCCAGCCGGTGTTCCTGCGGCTCAAGCAGCCCGATGGCAAGACCTTCCGCGAGACCCGCCTGCAGCCGGGCGAGCAGGGCTATTTCGCGTTCGAGCAGACCATCCCGGTGGAGGCGCCTACCGGCCGCTGGACGGTGGAGTTCCGTACCGACCCGGGCAGCAAGGAAGCGGTGCAGGGCATGACCCTGCGCATCGAGGAATTCCTGCCCGAGCGCATGAAGCTGGACCTGGACAGCGCGCAGAAAACGCTCAAGCCGGGCGAGGCCCTGCAGCTGCAGGCCGATGCGGCCTACCTGTACGGCGCGCCGGCCGACGGCAACCGCTTCACCGCACGCTTGGCGGTGGCGGTGGAGCAGCATCCGGTGGAGGCCATGCCGGGCTGGTTCTTCGGCGACCCGACCGTGCAGTTACCGCGCGAAGCCAATGACGTGATCGATACCACCCTGCCCAAGGACGGCAAGCTGCGCCAGGACGTCGCCCTGCCAGCCGAGGCAGGCAAGGCCACCACCGTGGCCGCGCTGCTGTCCGGCAGCGTCTATGAGACCGGCGGCCGTACCGTTACCCGCACCCTGAAGCGGTTGATGTGGCCGGCGCCGGTACTGGTGGCCGTGCGTCCCCTGTTCAACGACGCCGATGGTGCCGATGCCAATGCCAACGCGCGCTTCGAGCTGATGCGGGTGGACGCCGAGGGCAAGCCGCAGCCGGCCAAGGGCCTGAAGGTCACTCTGGTGCGCGAACTGCGCGACTACCACTGGACCTATACCGACAACCGCTGGGATTACGACTTCACCCGCCGTTTCGAGAACAAGGAAACCCGCACCATCGATGCCGGGACCACCGCGGCGCGTTTCGATTTCCCGGTGGAGTGGGGCGAGTACCGGGTAGACGTGTTCGACCCGGCCACCGGCCTGACCATGCGCTATCCGTTCCGCGCCGGCTGGAGCTGGAATGACGACAACCGCGGCCTGGATGCGCGCCCGGACAAGGTCAAGCTGTCGCTGGACAAGGCGGCCTACCGTGACGGTGATACCGTCAAGGTCACGCTGACCCCGCCGCATGCCGGCCGTGGCCTGCTGATGGTGGAAAGCGACCACATGCTGTACGTGCAGGACATCGACGCCAAGCCGGGCAGCACCTTTGAAATCCCGGTCACCAAGGACTGGGAAAGCCACGATGTCTACATCACCGCACTGGTGTTCCGTGGCGGCACCGCGCCCAGCAAGATCACCCCGGCGCGTGCCGTGGGCGTGGCGCATGTGCCGATGGACCGTCGCGACCGCCGGGTTGCGGTCGGTTTGATCGCACCCAAGCAGATGCGTCCGGAGCAGCCGATGACGGTGACCGTCAGCGCGCCGGAACTGGCCGGCAAGCCGGCGCACGTCACGGTCTCGGCGGTGGACGTGGGCATCCTCAACATCACCCGCTTTCCGGTGCCGGATGCACCGGCGCATTTCTTCGCACAGCGCCGTCTGGGCGTGGATGCCTATGACATCTACGGCCGGGTGATCGAGAGCTTCGAGGGCAACAGCGGCAAGCTGAAGTTCGGTGGCGACATGGCCTTGGCGGCCTTGCCGCAGGCCAAGCGGCCGACCGCGCGGGTGCAGACCGTGGACCTGTTCTCCGGGCCGGTGGCGCTGGACGCCAAGGGCAATGCGCGGGTACGCCTGCAGGTACCGGATTTCAACGGCACCCTGCGCGTCTCGGCGCTGGTCTACTCGGCCGACCGTTACGGCAACCGTGACGTGGAAACGCTGGTGCGCGCGCCAATCCTGGCCGAAGCCAGCATGCCGCGGGTGATGGCGCCGGGGGACCGCAGCACGGTGACCCTGGACGTGCAGAACTTCACCGGCAAGCCCGGCGAATTTGCCGTGCGGGTGGACGGTGAAGGTCCGCTGGGCATCGCCGAGGCAAGCCGCAAGGTGCAGCTTGGCGTGGATGCCAAGAGCACCCTGAGCTTCCCGCTGAGCGCGCAGGAAGGCTATAGCGTGGCCAAGGTGCGGGTGCGGGTGGATGGCAATGGCTTCAAGGTGGACCGGCGCTATGACCTGCCAGTGCGCGCGGCCTGGCCGTCGGTGCTGCGCTCGCAGACCCGCACCCTGGACCCGCTGGTACCGGTCAACCTGGACAGCAGTTTCGCCAACGGCCTGATGGACGGTTCGGTCAATGCCCGCATGCTGGTCAGCGCGCTGCCGCCCATCCCGTTCGCGTCGGCCTTGCAGGGTGCATTGAACTACCCCTATGGCTGTGCCGAGCAGACCACCAGCAAGGGCTATGCGGCGCTGATGCTGGATGAGGCCACCTCGGCCATGCTGGGTGCCGACGGCCTGGATGCCAAGACCCGCCGCGAGCGCATGGAGGGCGCGTTCGGGCGGCTGGCCTCGATGCAGGTGGCCAACGGCAACTTCTCGATGTGGGGCGACGACGACTACATCAATCCGGCATTGACGCCGTATGTCGCCGAGTTCCTGCTCGACGCCAAGGACGCCGGTTTCGCGGTGCCGGAGAACGTGCTGCAGAAGGCCTTGAACCGCATCAGCGAAGACCTGCTCAGTGGCGGTAACCAGTTCTACGGCAGTGATCGCCGCGACGGTTTGAAGTTCGCCAACCAGGCCTATTCCGGCTACGTGCTGGCACGGGTCAACCGCGCGCCGCTGGGTACGCTGCGCACGCTGTGGGACAACGAACGCAGCAAGGCGGTGACCGGCCTGTCGCTGGTGCACCTGGGCGCGGCGCTGGCGATCCAGGGTGACAGCAAACGCGGCCAGGCGGCGATTGCCGCCGGCTTTGCCAAGTCCAGCGCGGACCGTCCGGAGTACTTCGGCGATTACGGCACCCGCCTGCGCGACGAGGCCTTGATGATCGCGTTGCTGCACGAGCGCGGCCTGTCCAAGCCGGAGTACGACGCGCGCGTGATCGATCTGGGCCGCACCCTGGATGTGCGTCGCGGCAACGGCCTGATGTGGCTGAGCACGCAGGAACAGGTGGCGCTGGCGCGTCTGGGCAAGGCTCTGATGGCCAACCAGAAGAAGCTGGTGTCCGGTGAGCTTGTGGTCGGCGACAAGGTCGAGGCCATCGATGCCCGCAAGGCCTTCGGTCGCGTGTTCGACATGGCGCAGCTGGCACAGGGTGTGCGGTTCTCGCCGCAGGGCGAGGCACCGATGTTCGCCAGCCTCGACGTTGCCGGTATTCCGCGCCAGCCGCCGGCGCCGGACAACAGCATGATCGGCATCGAGCGCGCGTGGTTCGGCACCGATGGCAAGCCGTGGACGCCGCGGCCGTTGAAGGAAGGCGAGGCCTTGATCGTACGGCTCAGCGTCACTGCAAATTCGAACATGCCCGATGCCTTGATCACCGACCTGCTGCCAGCCGGTCTGGAGATAGAGAACTTCAACCTGGGCGATGCCAAGCAATGGGCCGACGTGGTCGTGGGTGAGGTGCAGATCAGCGACCGTTCGCGCGCCGCCGACGTCAAGCACGAGGAGTTCCGCGATGATCGCTACGTGGCGGCGCTGAAGCTGTCGCGTGGTAGCACCGCGCACGTGTTCTACCTGGTGCGTGCGGTCACCCCGGGCACCTACATGGTGCCGCCGCCGCTGGCCGAGGACATGTACCGTCCCGACCTGCGTGGCGTAGGCCGTGCCAACCCCAGCACGATCACGGTGGTGCAGCCGTAATCGGCTCCTGCTCCCTCCCTTTGCCAACGGCAAGGGGAGGGCTGGGGAGGGGTAAGCTCTCCCACGGCCAAGCCAATCCGCCCCAGCCCCCCAGCTCACGTTTGAAGAATCGTCCCCAGTGAAAGCGCGCTTCCCCAGGCTGAAACCTCTTGGCTCCTGCCTGCGCGCCGTGTTCACGCTCCGCAACCTGCGCTGGGCGCTTGCCGCACTGCTGACCTTGCTGCTGGTGCTGGACCTGGCATTTCCCTTGCCGCTGCCGAAATCGCGCGACACCAGTACCCTGGTGGTGGCCGCTGACGGCACGCCGCTGCGCGCCTTTGCCGACGCCGAAGGGGTGTGGCGCTATCCGGCCGATGCAACGACTATTTCGCCGCTCTACCTGCAAGCGCTGCTGACCTACGAGGACCGCTGGTTCTGGCGCCATCCGGGCATCAACCCTTGGGCGCTGCTGCGGGCCGGCAAGCAGATGCTGCTGGAACGGCGCATCGTCTCCGGTGGTTCCACCCTGACCATGCAGGTCGCGCGCATCCTCGATCCGCATACGCGCACGCCCTGGGGCAAGCTCAAGCAGTTGCTGCGGGCGCTGCAGCTGGAAGTGCACCTGAGCAAGGCGCAGATACTCGATCTTTACCTGGAACGCGCGCCCTACGGCGGCACCATCGAAGGCGTGGAAGCGGCCAGCTGGGCCTACCTGGGCAAGTCCGCCACCCACCTGTCACAGGCCGAGGCCGCCTTGCTGGCGGTGCTGCCGCAGTCTCCCAGCCGGTTGCGCCCGGATCGGCACCCCGAGGCCGCGCAGCGCGCCCGCGACAAGGTGCTGGCGCGCATGGCCGAGCTGGGCGTGTGGTCGGACGAGGAGGTCGCCGATGCGCGGGTTGAATCGGTGGTCGCGCGTTCGCTGCAACAGCCCCTGCATGCCGCCTTGCTGGCACAGCGCCTGCGCAGTGCCCAGCCACGCGTGGCGCAGATCGAGACGACCATCGACAGCGGCCTGCAACGTACGCTGGAAGAGCGCGTGGCCGCGTATTTCTCGCAGTTGCCCGAGCGCACCTCGGCGGCCTTGCTGGTGATGGACAACCGCACCCTGGAGGCGCGCGCCTATGTTGGCTCGGTCAGTTTCGGCGACAAGGCGCGGCTGGGGCATGTGGACATGGTGCAGGCCTGGCGTTCGCCCGGTTCCACGCTCAAGCCCTTCCTGTATGGCATGGCCCTGGACGATGGCCTGATCCATTCGGAAAGCCTGATCGTCGACGCGCCGCAGAGCTTCGGTGGTTATCGACCGGGGAACTTTGATGCGGCGTTCAACGGGCCGGTCGGCGCGGCCACGGCATTGCGTTTGTCCTTGAACGTGCCGTCGGTGGATCTGCTGGACCGGGTTGGGCCGGCGCGCTTTGCCGCGCGGCTGGGCAATGCCGGCATCAATCTGCGTTTTCCGCGGGGCACCCAGCCCAGCCTGGCCTTGATCCTCGGCGGTACCGGCGCACGCCTGGAGGACCTGGTTGGCGCGTTTTCAGCCTTGAACCGCGACGGTATCGCCGGCCGCGTGCGGTATACGCCCGAGGACGCGCGCATCGAACGCCGCTTGATCTCGCCGGGCGCGGCATGGATCGTGCGCGACATACTCGAATCCAATCCGCGTCCCGGTTACGGCGTGGGCACCTTCGATACCGGCAACCGCCCGCGCGTTGCCTGGAAGACCGGCACCAGCTACGGCTACCGCGATGCCTGGGCGATAGGCAGTACCCGCACCTATACCGTCGGGGTCTGGGTTGGACGCCCGGACGGCACGCCCTTGCCCGGCCAGTACGGTGCGGTGACCGCCTTGCCGTTGATGTTCGAGGTGATCGACAGCCTGCCGCGACAGGCCGGTGACAATGCCGTGCGCGCGCGGCCAGACAGCGTCAGCGAGGTCGAGATCTGCTGGCCGCTGGGCATTGCCGCCGCGCAGACCCCGCCGGCCATGTGCCAGCGCCGTTTCCCCGCCTGGGTGCTGGAGGGCGTGGTGCCGCCCAGCTTCCCCGAACGTGAGGCGCGGTTGTGGCAATCCGGGCGCCTGCGTTTCCAGGTGGATGCAACAACCGGCCAACGCGTGTCGCCCGGCTGTGAGGGGCATGCGCGGGTTGAAGATCGCGAGATCGCTAGGTGGCCGGCGTTGGCTTCACCTTGGCTGAGCGTCGCCCAGCGACAGGCACAGGCGCTGCCGCCCTTGGCGGCGGACTGTGCAGACGACGGCCGGCAGTCGGACGGTGTGCTGCATATCGAAGGCCTCAATGACCTGGCCACGCTGGCCCGCCCGCCGGGCGCGCAGCACGGCCCGCGCCTGCAGTTGCGTGCGCTGGGCAGCGAGGCGACGATCGAATGGCTGCTGGATGGCCGCTGGATTGCCCAGACCCAGGGCACGCGCGGCTTCACCCGTGATTTCAACGACGCCGGCGAACACACGCTGACCGCGCTGGCCGCCGACGGCGCCTGGACCCGCGTGCGCTTCCGCGTGGTGAACTAGAAAGCCGGTAGTGCCGAGCCATGCTCGGCAGAGGCTTTCCCAGCAATGCCCGTAGTGCCGAGCCATGCTCGGCAGAGGCTTTCCCAGTAGTGCCAGTAGTGCCGAGCCATGCTCGGCAGAGGCCTTCCCGGCAATGCCCGTAGTGCCGAGCCATGCTCGGCAGAGGCTTTCCCATTAATGCCAGTACTGCCGAGCCATGCGCGGCAAGGCGCTTTCCAAACAATGCCTGCACGACCGCAAGCCACGAAGCCGACACCTGCGAAACCCGCTGCGCATCTGCAATCGGATTGATTGACAGCCTCGCGGCTCGCGCCATTCCAACAAGGTTGTGGGATTGCCGGTAACGCCCGTGCCGAGCATGGCTCGGCACTACAGGAGGGCGGGTTTACTCGCCTATCCAGCCTTCCAGCATGTCGGCGAACTCGTCGGCGTGGTCTTCTTCCTGCGCCAGGATCTGTTCGAGGATGCGCTTGGTGGTGGTGTCCTTGTCACCGACGAAGTTGATCATCTCGCGGTAGCTGTCGATGGCGATACGCTCGGCGATGAGGTTCTCGCGCACCATGTCGCGCAGGTTGCCGCCTTCCTTGTACTCGGCGTGGGCGCGCGCGGTGAGGGTGTCCGGATTCAGATCCGGCTCCCCTCCCAACTGCACGATGCGCTCGGACAACAGCGCCGCATGCGCCTGTTCCTGCTGCGCATGCTCCAGGAACTCGGCCTTCACCGCATCGGCCAGCATGCCCTTGGCCATGTAGTAATGGCGGTAGTAGCGCAGCACGCATACCCACTCGGTGGCCAGCGCATCGTTCAGCAGTTTGATCACCGCCGTGCGGTTGGCGGTGTAGGTGGGCGTCACCGCACCATCCTCGATGCTCTTGCGTGCGTTGTCACGCAAGGTCTTGCGATCGGTTATACCTGCCAACTGCGTGGTTTTTGCGGGTTTGGCGGCGGGCTGCTTGCTCATGGCTGGCCTTTCCTTCTGTTGCGCCCCTATGCGGGCAGATGGGCGAGCACGTGCTCGGCCCCGGATACCTCGAATTGCCCCGGCTGTTCGATATAGGCGGCACGCACCACGCCGTCTTCCACATACAGTGCGAAGCGCCGTGAACGCATGCCCATGCCCGAACCGCTGGCGTCCATCTCCAGGCCCAGCGCGCGGGTGAAGTCACCATTTCCGTCGGACAGCATCTGCAGCCCGTCCGGCACCGACTGGCTCCTGGCCCAGGCCTGCATCACGAACGGATCGTTCACCGCCATGCAGAACACCTCGATACCGCGCTTGCGGAACTCTTCGAAGTGCTCGACATAGCCGGGCAGGTGGCGGGCAGAGCAGGTCGGGGTGAAGGCGCCCGGCACGGCGAACAGCACGGCTTTGCGGCCGTCGAACAGTGCATGGGTGTCGATCGTTTCCAAACCTTCGCGCAGACGCTTGAGGGTCACTTCCGGAATGCGATCACCGACGTTGATGGACATTGGGGGCTCCTAGGCTGAATTCGAGTTTAAAGAGGCGGTGGAAGCGCCGCGTCAACAGCTTGAAAAGGCGGTCTTCACACAATACGTCCTTGGCATGGGAAAGGCAGTGCCATTCCGGCGTGCCAGCCCCCCCATCTTGCAGGAGGACATCATGAGCATCGTACGTTACCGCCAGTGGCCGACCCAGTCCGAGATTCATCAGTTGTTGTCGCCGCTGCTCGAAACCGTTACCAACAACACCGCGTCGGCATGGCTGCCTGCCGTCGATATCCGCGAGGAAGCCAACCGTTTCGTGGTGATGGCAGATCTGCCCGGTGTTGACCCCGCCAGCATCGACGTGCAGATGGAAAAGGGCGTGCTGACCATCAGTGGCCAGCGCAGCATGCCTGAGCTGGCCGAAGGCCAGCGCCTGACCCGCAGCGAGCGCGGCCAGGGCGCCTTCAACCGTCGTTTCGTGCTGCCCGACAGCGCTGACGCCGAGGGCATCGTTGCCCATAGCCACAACGGGGTGCTGGAAGTGCGCATTCCCAAGCGCAGCGAGGCGGCACCGCGCCGCATCCAGGTGGTGCAGGGCCAGCCCAGCGCCTGAGCGGCGTGAGCGAACTTCCACCTGCGCAGTGGCCGTGGCCCGGTAGAATGGGGCCACGGCGCCTGCCGATTGCACGATGGCCCGTTGCCGCAAGGTGTCGGGCCAGTTTTTTTTCAGAGGTGTATGGATGGAATTCAAGGATTACTACGCCACGCTCGGGGTTGAGCCCAGCGCCGGTGATGCCGAAATCAAGACCGCTTACCGTCGGCTGGCGCGCAAGTACCATCCGGACGTAAGCAAGGAAGCCGGCGCCGAGGAGAAATTCAAGGCGGTCAACGAGGCCTATGAGGCGCTGCGCGATCCGCAGAAGCGCCAGGCCTATGACCAGTTGCGCGCGCAGGGCTACCGCCCCGGCGAGGAGTTCCACGCGCCGCCGAACTTTGGCGGCGGCCAGGGCTTCGATTTCGAAGAGGTGTTCGGCGGCGGTGGTGCCGGCGGCGGCTTCAGCGATTTCTTCGAAAGCCTGTTTGCGCGCCAGCGTGGCGGCGCCGGTGGCGGAGGTCGGCGACCGGGCCCGGGCTTTGGCGGTGCAGGCCCGCAGCCGATGCGTGACACCCGCGCCAAGCTGTCGGTGCCGCTGGAGGCCGCCTACAACGGCGACAGCCTGCGCATCACCGTGGATGGGCGCCAGCTCGACGTGCGCGTCCCCAAGGGCATCCGCCCGGGCCAGGTGATCCGCCTGGGCGGGCAGGGCAGCGGTGGCGGCAACCTGATGCTGGAGGTGGAGTACGCCTCGCACCCGCAGTTCGAGGTAGACGGCCGCAATATTCTCTACACCTTGCAGGTCACCCCTTGGCAGGCGGCGCTGGGCACCAGCATCAGCGTGCCTACCCTGGGCGGTGCGGTGGAGTTGAAGGTGCCGGCCGACTCGGACAGCGGCCGCAAGCTGCGCCTGCGTGGCCGTGGTTTGCCGGGCAAGCCCGACGGCGACCAGATCGTGGAGTTGGAGGTGGTGGCGCCGGTGGCGGGCAACGAGGCCCAGCGCAAGGCGTACAAGGACCTGGCCAAGGCGTTTGGCGAGGGCTGAGTGCGGCTTTGTTTACGCTGCTGATGTCGGAGAGAAGCGGGCTTTGCCCGCTTTTCTTTTTTCTTTGGTTTATATCTTTAGCTGGAAGCTTCTCTTCACCCCAACCCCTCTCCCGCGCGCGGGAGAGGGGCTAGTGCACTACGAGCGCAAGCAATCCGAGCCCCTCTCCCGCCCGCGGGAGAGGGGTTGGGGTGAGGGCAAGCTTCTAGCAAGCAAACCCAAAGCAAACCCCAACAACCAAAAACAAGAAAGGCGGGCAAAGCCCGCCTTCCCAAACGCTTTCCCCAAGAAAGCAGTTTCACCCCACCGGCGGTGCCTCGGCACTGAACACCTGCGCGATCACCGCCGACAAGTCCTCCTCGGTGAACGGCTTGGTGATGTAAGCCTTGGCCCCCTGGCGCATGCCCCACAAGCGATCAGTGTCCTGGTCCTTGGTGGTCACCAGGATCACCGGGATGTGCTGGGTGGTGGCCTCGCGCTTGAGCGTGCGGGTGGCCTGGAAACCGTTGAGGTTGGGCATCACCACGTCCATCAACACCAGGTCCGGCAGCACCTGCTTGGCAACCTCTACCCCGGAGGCGCCATCAGTTGCGGTGAAGATTTCATGCCCCAGTTTTTCAACGATGCGTTGGATGCCCATCAACTGCGATGGTGAGTCATCGACAATCAGGATACGCGCCATGTTTTTCCCCAAGTAATGCCGGCAGTGTAGTGCCGGCCTGCTCCCGGCGTGAAGCCGCGCGTTCCACGCCGGGGTTGTGCTGTGACTTGCGTCGATCAATTCTTACGACGGTGCGGCCGAAGGATTTGCCGTCCAGCATGGTCGAAAATACCTCCGGCAGTTCGTCCAGCGCCACTTCGCGGGTACAGATGCGGTCCAGGTGACGCGGCTTCCAGTCGCTGCCCAGTCGCTGCCAGACCTGCTCGCGGATGTCGCGGGCGGTGCCGGCCGAGGCCACGCCCAGCAGCGATACGCCACGGATGATGAAGGGCATCACCGTCATGTCCAGCTCGCCGGACGCGGCCAGGCCGGCCGAAGCGACATTGCCATAGGGCGCGGTCTGCGCCAGCAGGCTGGTCAGCATGCTGCCGCCGACGTTGTCCAGGCCGCCGCCAAAGCGGGCCGATTCCATCGGTCGGGTGGTGGCCAGGGCATCGCGGCCCAGTATCTGGCTGGCGCCGATGGCGGTCAGGTAGTCCGCAGCCTCGGCCTTGCCGCTGATGGCATGCACCTCGAAACCGGCGCGGCTGAAGATGTCCACTGCCAGCGAGCCGACCCCACCGGTGGCACCGGTGACGGCCAGTGGGCCGTGGGCTGGCCTCTGCCGGTTGTCGGTCATGCGCAGCAGCGCCAGCGCGGCGGTGAAGCCGGCCGTGCCCAGCACCATGGCCTCGCGCAGGCTCAACGCCGCCGGCAACGGGATCACCCACTTGGACTCCAGCCGCACGTACTGGCTGTAGCCACCGTCGCGGGTCTCGCTCAGGCCGCAGCCGGTGGTCAGTACCTGGTCGCCCTCGCGGAAGGCCGGGTCGGTCGAGGCCACCACCTCGCCGGCCACGTCGATGCCGCCCACCAGCGGGAAGCGGCGCAGGATCTTGCCCTTGCCGGTGCCGGCCAGCGCGTCCTTGTAGTTCACCGAGGACCAGCGGGCGCGGATGACCACCTCGCCGGGGCTGAGCTGGTCCAGGCCCAGCGACTCCAGCCCGCTGCGGTAGCCGGCGTCGTCGTTGTGGATACGGAAGGCGGTGAAGGGGGCATTGGCGGACATCGGGGGGTCTGCATTGGTACGGGAGCGACCACCATAGCGGTTGCGAAACGGCAGGTCTGCCCCTATTGAATGACCGTGCAGGGCGCGTTGCCAGGCGTACCGCAGGCCGGCTGGCGTGCGGTGCCCGATATGGCGGCGATCGGCCGGTATACCGTCCCGTTAAGGCAGGCGCTGACCGTGTTCAGTGTCTGCCTTGCTAGAATCGGGATTCGATTGATGGCCGGACCGTGGCGGGAGCTCCCGCAGCCGGCCCTTACAGATGGAGCATGCATGGCCTGGAATACACCCGGCGGCAACAGCGGTGGTGGTGCGGACGATAATCGCGCCCCGCGCAAGCCGCGTGGCGGCAATGGCGGAGGTTGGGGCGGTGGACTGCCCGGGCCGCTGCGCGACCTGTTTGATGGCGGCATCTGGCGCTGGGTGCTGGTTGCCCTGGGCCTGCTGTTGTTGTTCTCCAGCTTCCAGCTGATCGGCGAACAGCAGCGTGGTGTGGTGCTGCGCTTCGGTCAGTTCTCGCGCATCCTGCAGCCGGGCCCGAACTTCAAGCTGCCGTGGCCGATCGAGTCGGTGGCCAAGGTCAATGCCACCCAGATCAAGACCTTCAGCAGCAACGTGCCGGTGCTGACCCGCGACGAGAACATCGTCAACGTGTCGGTCAACGTGCAGTACCGGGTGGATGATCCGCGCCAGTACCTGTTCGGCACGGTTGATGCCGACCAGATGCTGGAGCAGTCCGCGCAGAGCGCGGTACGTGAGCAGGTGGGCCGTGCCGACCTGAACTCGGTGCTCAACAACCGTGGCCCGCTGGCCACGGTGGCCGAACAGCGCCTGCAGGCCTCGCTGAAGGCCTATAACACCGGCTTGACCGTGACTGGCCTGACCCTGCCTGACGCGCGCCCGCCGGAAGAAGTGAAGCCGGCCTTCGACGAGGTCAACGGTGCCCAGCAGGTCAAGGAACGCCTGATCAACGAGGCCCAGGCCTATGCCGCCAAGGTGGTGCCGGAAGCGCGCGGCCAAGCCTCGCGTGCGCGTACCACCGCCGAGGGTTACAAGCAGGCGATCGTGGCCCGCGCCGAAGGTGACGCGCGCCGCTTCACCCTGTTGCAGGGCGAATACAAGAATGCCCCGGAAGTCACCCGCAAGCGCCTGTGGCTGGAAACCGTGCAGGAAGTGCTGGCCGAGAACCGCAAGGTCATCGGTGGCGATGGCCGCCAGCTGATTTATGTGCCGATGCCGGCCGATGCCGGCAAGACCAGTGCTGCACCGCAGCTGACCCCGGAAATGGTTACCCCGGCCTTGCCGGCCGCGGGTGACAGCATTCGCAACGCGGACCGCTCGGTCTCGCGCTCGGCATCGCGTGAGGAGGCTGGCCGATGAAGAATTCAGTCGTTATCGGCATCATCGTCGCCGCCTTGCTGGGCCTGTTGGGCTCGGTCTATGTAGTGCGTGAAGACCAGACCGCCATGGTGCTGAACCTGGGCAAGGTGGTGCGTGCCGACATCAAGCCGGGCCTGCACTTCAAGGTGCCGCTGGTGGAAACCGTGCGGGTGTTCGACCGCCGCTTCCAGGTGCTGGACACCGCCCCGGCGCGTTACTTCACTGCCGAGCAGAAGGACGTGAGTGTCGACTTCTTCGCCATCGGTTACATCTCTGACGTGCGTTCGTACTACCGCGCCACCGGCGGTGACGGCAAGGTGGCCAATGCCCGCCTTGCGCCGATCATCACCGACTCGCTGCGTAACCAGATCAACTCGCGCACCTTGCAGGCGCTGGTGTCCGGCGACCGTGGCGAGCTGATTGCCGGCCAGCTGAAGGCGATCAACGATGCCATCGTGCCGCTGGGCATGCAGATCATCGACCTGCGCATCAAGCAGATCGACCTGCCGACCGACAGCCAGGTGATTACCGACGTCTACGAGCGCATGCGCGCCCAGCGCAAGCAGGAGGCCGCCAAGCTGCGCGCCGAGGGCGAGGAGCAGTCGCTGACCATCCGTGCCCAGGCTGACCGCGAGAGCACCGTGATCGTGGCCGAGGCAGAGCGTGACGCGCAGCAGCTGCGCGGTGAGGGCGACGCCCAGGCCGCGTCGATCTACGGCAAGGCCGGCTCGGCCGACCCGTCGTTCTATGCGTTCTACCGCAGCCTGGAGGCCTACCGGGCCTCGATGACCGACGGCAACGGCGTGATCGTGCTCGACAAGAACGACCCGTTCCTGCAGTACATGAAGAGCGATCGCTGATCGCTTGACCTTTGGCCCCTCTCCCACCGGGAGAGGGGTTGGGGTGAGGGCAAGGGGCGGGAAGCCCCTGATGTCCCTCATTCGGTGGGCTTCGCCCGCACCCTCATCCGCCCTACGGGCACCTTCTCCCGGGGGGAGAAGGCAATGGCTATAGCGCATGCAAGACCTCTTTTCCGCCCTCTGCCTCGTGGCCGTCATCGAAGGCCTGTTCCTGTTCGTCGCGCCGCTGGCGTGGAAGCGGATGGCCGCACAGATGCTGGAGCAACCTGCAGCATCCCTGCGCGCAATGGGCGCAGCGGCGCTGTTCGTTGGCCTGGCCGTCCTCTGGTGGGCCCGCCACTGAACCAAAGCCTGACGGCCATACCATCCTGAACTCGTGGGGGTGGTAGCTGCCATGCAAAACCCGGATAATCCAGAAAAGCCGGTCGGGCGAGCTCCTTCAAGAGCATCCCCGTTCGGCTTTTTCCGTGTATGACCCTGCCGTTTGCCGGAGGCTCCCCGATGGGGTTTCCACCAAGGCGGACCATGGGCGGTACACGGCCCCGTCCGCGGCCCCGATGGCCGCAGCAAACTCAGGAGTTACCCGTCATGGGTCAATCAGTTGTCGTTCTCGGCGCCCAGTGGGGCGATGAAGGCAAGGGCAAGATCGTCGATCTGCTGACCGAGAAAATCGGCGCAGTGGTACGTTTCCAGGGTGGTCACAATGCCGGCCATACCCTGGTCATCAACGGCAAGAAGACCGTCCTGCACCTGATTCCGTCCGGCATCCTGCGCGATGACGCGCTGTGCCTGATCGGCAATGGCGTGGTGATTTCCCCGGCCGCGCTGCGCAAGGAAATCGAAGAGCTGGAAACGGCTGGCGTGGAAGTGCGTTCGCGCCTGAAGATCTCGCCGGCTGCGCCGCTGATCATGCCTTACCACATTGCCCTGGATCAGGCCCGTGAGAAGGCGGCTGGCGGCAAGGCCATCGGCACCACCGGTCGCGGCATCGGCCCGGCCTATGAAGACAAGGTGGCACGTCGCGGCATCCGCATCGCCGACCTGCATTACCCGGAACAGCTGGCTGAAAAGCTGCGCGCCGCGCTGGATTACCACAACTTTGTGCTGACCAAGTACCTGGGCGTGGAACCGGTGGATTTCGATACCGTGTACCAGGAAGCACTGGCCTTCGGCGAATACGTCGAGCCGATGAAGTCCGACGTCGCCGGCATCTGCCATGACCTGCGCAAGCAGGGCAAGCGCGTGCTGTTCGAAGGCGCCCAGGGCGCGCTGCTGGACATCGACCACGGCACCTACCCGTACGTCACCAGCTCCAACACCACCGTTGGCGGCGCACTGGCCGGTACCGGCGTGGGCGCTGACTCGATCGATTACGTGCTGGGCATTGCCAAGGCCTATGCCACCCGCGTTGGCGGCGGCCCGTTCCCGACCGAACTGGACGACGAAATCGGCCAGGGCATCCGTGACCGTGGCGCCGAGTACGGCGCATCGACCGGCCGCCCGCGCCGCTGCGGCTGGATGGACATCGTCGCGCTCAAGCGCGCCGTGGCCATCAACGGCATCTCCGGCCTGTGCATCACCAAGCTCGATGTGCTCGACGGCATGGAAAAGCTGAAGGTCTGCATTGCCTATGAATACCGTGGCAAGCGCTCGGAATACGCACCGCTGGACGCGCAGGGCTGGGAAGAGTGCACCCCGGTGTACCTTGAGTTCCCGGGCTGGAGCGAAAACACCCACGGCATCACCGAGTGGGACCAGCTGCCGCCGGCCGCGCGCGCCTACCTGCGTTCGCTGGAAGAACTGGCTGGCTGCCCGATCTCGATCGTCTCGACCGGTCCGGACCGTGACCACACCATGATCCTGCAGGATCCGTGGGGCTGATAGTGGCACCGTGATGCAACAGGCAACGCCCCGCGAAAGCGGGGCGTTGTCGTTCTGGGCTAGGAGACCGGCTTCGCTGTAGTGCCGACCCATGGTCGGCAGCGAGCGGCACCGGGAATGCTCCTGCCGAGCATGGCTCGGCACTACCTCCGGCTTCGCGATGGTTGGCAGCAGGCCGGCCTCGCTGTAGTGCCGACCCATGGTCGGCAACGAGGGTTACCGGGAATGCCTCTGCCGAGCATGGCTCGGCACCATCTCCGGTTTCGCGATGGTTGGCAGCAGGCCGGCCTCACTGTAGTGCCGACCCGTGGTCGGCAACGAGCGGCACCGGGAATGCTTCTGCCGAGCATGGCTCGGCACTACTTCCGGCTTCGCGATGGTTGGCAGCAGGCCGGCCTCACTGTAGTGCCGACCCGTGGTCGGCAGCGGGGGTACCGGGAATGCCTCTGCCGACATGGCTCGGCACTACCCGATGGCTGGCAGCAGGCGGCCTCGCTGTAGTGCCGACCCATGGTCGGCAACGAGGGTTACCTGCAGTGCCTCGGCCGAGCATGGCTCGGCACCATCTCCGGCTTCGCGATGGTTGGCAGCAGGCCGGCCTCGCTGTAGTGCCGACCCATGGTCGGCAACGAGGGTTACCGGGAATGCCTCTGCCGAGCATGGCTCGGCACTACCTCCAGCTTCGCGATGGTTGGCAGCAGGCCGGCTTCCCTGTAGTGCCGACCCATGGTCGGCAGGGGGGATTTCCGGGAATGCTTCTGCCGAGCATGGCTCGGCACTACAAAGGGCTTGGCAGCGCCGGTAACGCTCTGCCGTCAGGGCTGATCGAGCGGGGTGCCGTTGAGCCGGCGCTCGACGATTTCCAGAATGGTGGCAATGCTGACACCGAACGAGCCGGCGTTGCCCGCATCAAAGGCCTCGCGCCATTGGCCGTAGCCCTGCAGGTATACCGGGTCCGGCGCGCGCTGGCCG
Organism: Stenotrophomonas sp. UBA7606; assembly: GCF_002477705.1. Classification (NCBI taxonomy): domain Bacteria; kingdom Pseudomonadati; phylum Pseudomonadota; class Gammaproteobacteria; order Lysobacterales; family Lysobacteraceae; genus Stenotrophomonas; species Stenotrophomonas sp. UBA7606. The sequence goes on from NZ_DLJW01000105.1 coordinate 20,206, forward strand.
ATCCGCTGCAGCTGGCTGCGCTCCAGCGTCTGTGCGGTCACCGGTGCGTGCGCCAACTGGGTCATCACGCCCTTGGGCAGGCGCGGGTTGCGGATCTTCAACCCTTCCAGGGTGACGTGATAGATGTTGCCCCCGCCCAATGGGTGCTTGTCGATGCGGTTGATCAGCAGGGTGGGGTGCTCGCCATCGTGGCGGCCCTTGCAGGCCCACAGCTGGCCAACGGCGTAGTCGGGGGTGGCGGTATTCTGGCTCATGGGGCAGGGCTCGGCGTGCAGTTGCGAGCGATCATGCCCCCATCGGCAGGTGCCTGGCTTGACCTGATCTGGCGGATACAGGCCGGCGCCAGGTACTTATGGCCGACGCTGGGAGGGGCCCGGGCTGGCTAGAATGGCGTGGCACGCCCCCGCTGCCCGCCTGACTGACCCGATGCGTATTGATCCTGCCGAAATTGAAGCGCTGTTCGACGCCATTCCCAGCGTGCTGTTCTTCGCCAAGGATGACGATGGCCGCTATACCCACGTCAACATGACCATGATGCAGCGGCTGGGCAGGAAGTCACGCAACGAGGTGATCGGCAAGCGTGCCGACGAGCTCTATCCGGTGGGCATGAGCGAGGCCTATGTCGCCCAGGACGCGCGGGTGTTGGCCGGTGAGGTCATCGAGAACGTGATGGAGCTGCAGTTGTTTCCCAATCAGCAGCCGGGCTGGTGCCTGACCTGCAAGCGCCCGATCATCGAGAACGGCAAGGTCATCGGACTGATCGGCATCTCGCGGGACCTCGGTCAACGCGGCGGGCTGGAGTCGCAGTACGAACCGCTGCGGTTGGCGCTGGATTACCTCAATACGCACTACGCCGAAAACGTGCGCATGCAGACCTTGCTGGACATCACCGGCTTCTCGCTGTCCAAGCTGGAGCGCTCGTTCCGCAAGGTGTTCCAGATGACCCCGCAGCAGGTGCTGACCCGCCTGCGCATCCAGATTGCGCTGCACCTGCTGCATGGCGAGGACAGCGTTGCCAGCATCGGCCAGGCCTGTGGCTTCAGCGACCAGAGCGCGTTCACCCGCAAATTCAAGGCCGAGGTAGGGATGGCGCCACGGCAGTACCGGGCCATGATTGCCGAACGGGCAGTGCCGGCGGCGGCGCGGACGTCCTAGGTTCGTCATGACTTCCGGGGGTGTTGGGCGTCCGTGGACAGGCCGATGATGCCGGTTCACCGGGCTTTGGCCCTGCTTACCCTGGAGCCTGGATGCGCCGTTCCCTTGTTGTTGCGATCAGCCTTGCGCTTGCCTGCGTTGGCGCGCCCGCCCTTCATGCCGCCGAGCCGGTAGCGGCCGCATCGGCCCGCGGCGAAGTCACCACGCAGCTGCCGCGGACCGCGCGGCCGGACCACTATCGGGTGGAGATCACCCCGCACCCGGCGCAGATGCGCTTTGACGGCAAGGTCAGCATCGATCTGGAGGTGCTGCAGCCCACGTCCAGCATCGTGCTGCAGGCAGCGGGCATGCAGTTCGGCAAGAGCCAGCTGCAGCCGGCAGGCGGTGGCAAGGCGATGGCGGCCACGGCACGCGTGGATGAGGCCAACCAGACCGCCAGCTTCAGCGTGACGTCGCCGTTGGTCCCCGGACGCTATACGCTGCTTATCGACTACACCGGCACCATCAATACCCAGGCCAATGGCCTGTTCGCACTGGACTACCCGGTGGCCGATGGCAGCAAGAAGCGTGCACTGTTCACCCAGTTCGAGAATTCCGATGCGCGGCGCTTCATTCCCTCCTGGGATGAGCCCGGCTTCAAGGCAACGTTCGACCTGAGCGTCAACGTGCCGGAAGCGGAAATGGCGGTCAGCAACATGCCGGTGGCCAGCAGCAAGTCGCTGGGCAAGGGGCTCAAGCAGGTGGTGTTCCAGACCACGCCGAAGATGTCGACCTACCTGCTGTTTTTCTCCAGCGGTGAATTCGAGCGCGCCACGGTTGACGAAGGCGGTACCGAGATCGGGGTCATTGCCCAGACCGGCAAGGTCGAACAGGCGCGCTTCGCGCTGGAAGGCAGCGCCGAGGTGTTGCGCGAGTACAACGACTACTTCGGAGTGAAGTACCCGCTGCCCAAGCTCGACAACATCGCAGCGCCGGGCGGTAGCCAGTTCTTCAGCGCGATGGAGAACTGGGGCGCGATCTTCACGTTCGAATATGCCTTGCTGCTGGACCCGGCGGTCTCCAGTGTGTCGGACAAGAAGGCGGTGTTCTCGATTGCCGCCCACGAGATCGCGCACCAATGGTTCGGCAATCTGGTGACGATGGCGTGGTGGGATGACCTGTGGCTCAACGAAGGCTTCGCCTCGTGGATGGAAGGCCGCACCACCCGCAAGCTGCATCCGGAGTGGGATATCAACAATGTCGATGCTGCGCACACCAGCCGTGCGGCGATGGGCCGCGATGCCTATGTCACCACCCATCCCATCGTGCAGCATGTGGCCACGGTGGAGCAGGCCAGCCAGGCCTTCGACGGCATCACCTATGGCAAGGGCGCGGCGGTGATCTCGATGTTCGAGGATTACGTGGGGGCCGATGCCTGGCGTGATGGTGTGCGTCGTTACATCGCAGCGCATGCCTATGGCAATGCGGTAACCGATGACCTTTGGGCCGAGATCGACAAGGCGGCACCGGGCAAGCGTTTCATCGATGTAGCCCATGATTTCACCCTGCAGCCGGGTGTGCCGCTGATCCGCGCCAGCAGCAGCTGCGTTGCCGGCAATACCCAGGTGAAGCTGAGCCAGGGCGAGTACACCATCGACCGCAAGGACAAGCAGCCACTGCATTGGCGTGTGCCGGTGAGCCTGCGCGTGGGCAATGGCGAAGTGCTGCACACCCTGGTCGATGGCGATACCGCCGTGCAGCTGCCGGGTTGCAGTGGTCCGCTGCTGGTCAATGCCGGGCAGAAGGGCTACTACCGCACGTTGTATGCGCCGGCGCAGTTCAAGACGCTGAGCGCGGGCTTCGACAAGTTGCCGGTGGTCGACCAGCTGGGTGTGATGATGGATACCAGCGCGCTGGCCGCAGCGGGCCTGCAGCCCGATGCAGACCTGCTGGATTTGATCGCGAAGATCAGCGCCGACGCGCCCATCGATCTCTGGGATATGGCCTCCGGCACACTGAGCGGCATCGACGGGATGTTCGACGGCGATACCGCGCGCCAGGCAGCCTTCCGCACTTATGCACGTTCGCGCCTGTCACCGGTGCTGCAGGAGCTGGGCTGGGACGGCAAGGACAGTGACTCGGCGCAGACCAAGGAACTGCGCAGTGGATTGATCGATACCTTGGCGGATCTGGATGACGCGGAGGTGATAGCAGAAGCGCAGCGCCGTTTTGATTCCTTCCTGGCCAAGCCGGATTCGCTGTCGCCGGACCTGCGCAGCAGTGTGTTGGGTGTGGTGGCGCACAATGCCGACGCGGCAACCTGGGACAAGCTGCACACGCTGGCCAAGCAGGAAACCTCGGCAATGGTGCGTGACCAGTACTACGCGCTGCTGGCGGTGGCCAAGGACAAGGCGCTGGCGCAGCGTGCACTGGACATGGCCTTGACCGACGAGCCGGGTGCGACCAACAGCGCGGGCATGATTGGCGGTGTGGCGCGTGAGCACGCGGACCTGGCGTTCGACTTCGCCGTGGCCCATCGCGAGAAGGTGGACACCCTGGTCGACAGCACTTCGCGTGCGCGTTACTACCCGGGCCTGGGCCGCAGCGCCGACAACCTGCAGATGGTGGACAAGATCAAGGCATTTGCGCAGGCGCATATCGCGCCGACCTCGCGGCGTGATGCCGAGACGGTGATTGCCGGGATCCAGACCAAGCTGCGACTGCGTGCGGAGCGCAAGCCGCAGGTGGATGCGTGGTTGAAGCAGAAGGGGTATTGAAAGCTGCAGCTGTTTGCTTGAAGCCCCTCTCCCGTTTACGGGAGAGGGGTTGGGGTGAGGGGAAGCTTCTAGCTAAGCAAAGTCAAAATCCCCCTCATCCGCCCTTCGGGCACCTTCTCCCGTAAACGGGAGAAGGGAGAAGGGAGAAGGGAGAAGGGAGAGCGGAAGCCAAAGCCAAAACCAAAGC
>NZ_DLJW01000037.1:0-2932 GCF_002477705.1 Stenotrophomonas sp. UBA7606
TCGGCACTACCGCTTTGCTCTCTCCCTTTCGCGTAGCGAAGGGGAGGGTTGGGGAGGGGTTGGTTTTCGCTGGTAAAGCCCCTGCCGAGCATGGCTCGGCACTACGGATTTGCAGCGTCGGCTGTGCCTGCCGCGGCATCCAGCTCGGCCTGCTGTGCCTTGCTGGCCTGTTCGGCGACTGCAGCGGCCGCCTTCGCCTGGTCCAGGTCCTTGCTCATCGCCTCGCGCAATGCCGTTGCCTGTGGATCAGGGCGACGTTCGGTGTCCGGCGGCTGTGGCTTGCCACATGCGGCCAGGGCCAACAGCAAAAGCGCGATCAACAGGAGATGGGGTTTCATCGGCATGCTCCATTGGGCTCAGGCCGTTATCCTAGTCCCATCCCCACGCAGCGTCCTTCCGCGGCGCCGCACCGAGCATCGACGAGGAAACGCAATGAACCCGCAGCGCTGGCGATTGGATGGACAGACCGCTTTGGTAACCGGAGCCACCGCCGGCATCGGGCTGGCGATCGCACGCGAGCTGATGGGCTTTGGCGCGGACCTGCTGATCGTCGGGCGCGATGTCGATGCGCTGGAAACCACCCGCGACGAGCTGGCCGACAGTTTTCCCGACCGCAGCGTCCACGCGCTTTCCGCCGATGTCAGCGATGACCAGGACCGGCAGGAGATCCTGGACTGGGTCGAAGACCACAGCGATGGTCTGAACATCCTGGTCAACAATGCCGGTGGCAACGTCACCAAGCCCGCAACCGAATATTCCGAAGACGAGTGGCGCGGCATCTTCGAGACCAACCTGTTCTCGGCGTTCGAACTGTGCCGCTACGCGCATCCGCTGCTCACCCGGCATGCCTCCTCGGCCATCGTCAACGTGGGCAGCGTGTCCGGCATCACCCATGTGCGCAGCGGCGTGGTCTATGGAATGACCAAGGCCGGCATGCAGCAGATGACCCGCAACCTGGCCTGCGAATGGGCCGAGGATGGTATCCGGGTGAATTCGGTGGCGCCGTGGTATATCCGCACCCGTCGTACTTCCGGGCCGCTGTCGGACCCGGATTATTACGACGAGGTGATCGCGCGCACGCCCATGCGGCGTATCGGTGAGCCCGAAGAAGTCGCTGCCGCGGTAGGCTTTCTGTGCCTGCCGGCCTCGAGCTATGTCACCGGCGAATGCATCGCGGTGGACGGCGGCTTCCTGCGCTACGGCTTCTGAGCGGCGCAGTCACTGGCGTCCCACAGCGCCTGCAGGCGCTGGTAGTGCGCTAGCGCGTCCGGTTGTGCCAACGAGGTGAAGCGCGCCGCGGTTTCCGCATCACGCACGCGTTGCTGCCAGGTGCTGCACAGCTGCGTGGGGTCAATGGCGGTGCAGGTGTCGCGCTGTACCTCGCAGGCTTCACCGGCACCCTTGGCGGGATTGCCGTCAAGTCCAACCACGCGCATCGGTACGCAACGGCTGGGTGGGTCGGCGGTTTCGCTGAGGTAGTCATCTATGCCGCGGCCCTTGCACAGGAACAGCGCCGGCAAGGCGACCGGTGTCGGCTTTTCCACCGGAAGGGGAGCTACGGGTGTGGTGGGTGCGGTCTGGGCCGCCGGTGCTGCAGGTGGCGCTGGGAGTGCAGGCAGCGGTGCCAGCATCGGCGGCGGTGCGGCAACGGCCTGCATCACCTTGGTGGTCTGTTGCATGCCCTTGGGGCAGGGCATGTTCTGGATGGTCAGCGCGCCGCTGGCGTCGGTGCAGCGGTAGAAGGTGATGTCACCGGCGTGGGCCGTAGCGGGCAACAGCAGCATCAGCAGGACCAGTCGACGCATCAGTGGCCACCACAATCCTGGTCCAGCCGCGCTTCAATACCGCGCTGTTCGCGCACCAGCTCACGGCGCTCGCTCTGCAGGGCGCTGTTGTAGCGCCGGATCAGTTCCCAGCGGCGATCGCGCAAGCGCGCGCAGACTTCCTGCGGTGGCAAGGCAGTGCAGCTGTCGCGCACCAGCACCGAGCCCATTGGAACCGCTACGCCGGCTCGCCATGGGATGTCACCACCAGCGGGTGGGCGCGGAGGGCGCGGCCCCCCATGGCCGGGACCGTGGTGGCTCGGATAGGCATAGCCCCATGTCGGCACCCAGCGTGGATTGCCGTCGTTGTTGTCACTGGTATAGCGCTCGCCCTCGCTGGTGACGCACTCGTACATCGGCTGTGGCGGCTGCACGGTAACCACGCGCACTTCGCGCTGGATGACCGGTGGGGGTGCGGGTACCGGTGTTGTGGCAGGGCGCGCCGGTGGGTCCTTCGGTCGCGCCATGTCCAGCACCTGTTGCTGGTGTGCCTTGGTGCAGGGTGCATCCTGCAGCGACACCGCCCCGTTGCTGCCAACGCAGCGGTAGAGGCGCACGTTGTCTGCGGCGGGCGGATCAACCGCCAATGCGGCGGTTGGCCACCAGATCAGGTAACCGAGCAGGCAACCAGGCAGGAGTGGACGAGGACGCATGCGGACAGTGTGCCATGCCCGCAGGCGGGGCGGCATATGCGGCCCTGTAGCGCCGAGCCATGCTTGGCTGAGCTTTTCCGGTGAATTCCCCTGCCGAGCATGGTTCGGCACTACGCCTTTGCGCCCTCCTTTTGGCGAAGCCAAGGGGAGGGTTGGGAGGGGTGCTTTTCAGGCATTGCTGGAAGCGCCCTGTAGCGCCGAGCCATGCTCGGCTGAGGCTGTACCGGTGAATGCCCCTGCCGAGCATGGCTCGGCACTACGCCTTTGATCCCTCCTTTTGGCGAAGCCAAGGGGAGGGTTGGGGAAGGGTTGGCTTTTCGGGCATTGTCGGAAGCGCCCTGTAGCGCCGAGGCACGCTCGGCTGAGGCTGTACCGGTGAATGCCCCTGCCGAGCATGGCTCGGCACTACGCCTTTGCGCCCTCCTTTTGGCGAAGCCAAGGGGAGGGTTGGGAGGG
>NZ_DLJW01000018.1:0-4274 GCF_002477705.1 Stenotrophomonas sp. UBA7606
AGCTTGGCCGGGTTGTCCATCATCACGATGGTGCCGTCGCTCTTGAGCACCTCGTAGATCACCGTCGGCGCGGTGCTGATCAGGTCAAGGTTGTACTCGCGCTCCAGGCGCTCCTGCACGATCTCCATGTGCAGCATGCCAAGGAAGCCGCAACGGAAGCCGAAGCCCATCGCCTCGGAGCTTTCCGGCTCGAAGCGCAGCGCGGCGTCGTTCAGGCGCAGCTTGTCGAGGGCTTCGCGCAGGTCCGGGTAGTCCTCGGCATCGACCGGGAACAGGCCGGCGAACACGCGCGGCTGCATTTCCTGGAAGCCGGGCAGCGGCGCGTCGGCCGGATCGGCCTGCAGGGTCAGGGTGTCGCCGACCGGCGCACCGTGCACGTCCTTGATGCTGGCGTTGATCCAGCCCACTTCACCGGCACGCAGCGCAGGCATTTCCTTGCGCTTGGGGGTGAACACGCCGACCTTGTCGACCAGGTGCCAACGGCCGGTGGACATGACCTGGATCTTGTCGCCGGCCTTGATCTGGCCCTGCATCACGCGTACCAGCGAGACCACGCCCAGGTAGTTGTCGAACCAGGAGTCGATGATCAGCGCCTGCAGCTTGTCGCTGCCTCGGTCGGCCGGCGGCGGGATGCGGTGCACGATGGCTTCCAGCACCTCCTCCATGTTCAGGCCGGTCTTGGCGCTGACCGCAACCGCGTCGGAGGCATCGATGCCGATCACCGCCTCGATCTCGGCCTTGGCGCGATCGGTATCGGCGGTGGGCAGGTCGATCTTGTTCAGCACCGGCACCACTTCCAGGCCCTGCTCGATGGCCGTGTAGCAGTTGGCGACCGACTGCGCCTCCACGCCCTGGGCCGCATCCACCACCAGCAGCGCGCCTTCGCAGGCGGCCAGCGAGCGGCTGACTTCATAGGAGAAGTCGACGTGGCCGGGGGTGTCGATGAAGTTCAGGAAGTAGGTCTGGCCATTGCGGGCCGTATACGGCACCGACACCGACTGCGACTTGATCGTGATGCCACGCTCGCGCTCGATGGGGTTGTTGTCCAGGACCTGCGCTTCCATTTCGCGCGCGGTCAAGCCGCCACACAACTGGATGATGCGGTCGGCCAGGGTGGACTTGCCGTGGTCGACGTGGGCAATGATGGAGAAGTTGCGGATCATCCGCATCGAATCATGTGACATAGGTGGCGGCGGCGGCGCTGCGTCGTCAGGATAACGGGGCATTATCGCATGCCGGGCCCAGCCCTCGCACAGGGGGATGCCGGCAGCTGAACGAAAGGAGCCGCCCGAAGGCGGCTCCTTGGCCTGAACAGTCCGGCAGCGCGGGCTTATTCGCCGGCGCGTACAGCGACGAAGGCACTGTTGCCCCCGGCCCGGACCAGCAGCATGACCACGTCGCCCTTCTTGTAGGCAGCCAGTTCACGGTTCAGCGCAGCCACACTGCCGACGGGGGTGCGCCCTACCTGCAATACCACCATTCCGGGCGACAGGCGGGCTTCGCGGGCTGCTTGGCTCTTTACTCCGGTGATGCGCACGCCCTCACCGGCCTCCAAGCCAAGCTGGCTGCGCTCGGCGGCGGTCAGGTCCGCCACATCAAGCCCCAGCAGGGCATTGGCGCCAGCCTGCGGCTTGCCGGCGTCCGCACCTGCCGCGCTGGCGCCCTGCCTGGCGGCGTCCTCGGCCAGTTCGGTCAGAGTGACGGTGATCTCGCGCGGCTTGCCGTCACGCAGGATGCCCATGCGCACGCGGCTGCCCGGGGGCATCGCCCCGATCATCGGCGGCAGCTCGCTGGCGTCGTTGATCTCGGTGCCATTGACCGAGCGGATCACGTCGCCCACCTCGATGCCTGCCTTGGCAGCCGAGCTGTCGGCCACCATCTGGTTGACCAGGGCACCACGGCTGTCGGGCAGCTTCAGGCCTTCGGCGGCATCGGCGGTGACCGCGCCCACCATCACGCCCAGCTGGCCGCGGCTGACCTTGCCGTTCTTCTTGATCTGCTCGACAGCGCCCATGGCCAGGTCGATCGGGATCGCAAAGCTGATGCCCATGTACCCGCCCGAGGCCGAGAAGATCTGCGAGTTGATGCCAACCACTTCGCCGCGCGTATTCAGCAGCGGACCACCAGAGTTGCCCTGATTGATCGCCACGTCGGTCTGGATGAACGGCACGTAGCGCTGGTCCGCATAGGGATTGCTGCGCCCGGTCGCACTGACGATGCCGGCGGTGACGGAATGGTCCAGGCCGAACGGCGAGCCGATGGCCACCACCCACTGGCCGGGCTTGAGGGTATTGGAATCGCCCACACGCACCGTCGGCAGGTTCTTGCCGTCGATCTTCAGCAGCGCGACATCGTACTGGGCGTCGCTGCCGACCACCTTGGCGGTGAATTCACGGCGGTCGCTGAGCTTGACCTTGACCGACTCGGCGCCATCGATGACGTGGTGGTTGGTCAGTACGTAACCATCATTGGAAATGATGAAGCCCGAGCCGGCACTACGTCCGCGCGGCGCATTGTCCGGCCCCTGCTGGCCGGGGCCGCCGGGCATCTGGAAATCCGGGCCGAAGAAGCGACGGAAGAACTCCGGCATCTCGTCCATGTCCGGGCCGCTGGCGGCACGCGCCGGACGGCGCGCACCAATGACCGATTCGATATTGACCACGCCCGGGCCCACCTGGTCAACCAGTTGGGTGAAATCAGGCAGGCCCTGCACCAATTGCGGTGCCGGCGCTGCGGTACGCGCGGGCGCCACCTGCTCGGGCGCCGCCGCGGGGGCGGTGGTCTGCGCACAGGCCACCAGCGGCAGGGTCATCGCCAGCAGGCCAAACACCTGCTTGTGGATACGGTGGGTCATCAGCTTCGAGCCTCCAATTCATTCAAAGCGGGAAGGAGCACCCTCGCCCGCGGTGCCATCTGGGGGGCACGCAGGAGGGAACATGGGGAAACCGGCTGGCGCGGATGGCCCCAGCCAGCCGATGCGGGTCAAGGATGCGGGGACAGCCGGGGCAAGCCGGTTTCGTCGGCGCCCTGCGCCGGCATCCGGGGTTCAAACGGATAGAAAGTTGCGCCGCCGGACTCCTGCGTCGGGTAGCTGGCATTGAGCGCCCCCTGCGACAGGGACGGCGCTACCGACGAGCGCGGCCACGGGCGGGCCGGCAACACGGCGTTGCCGGAGGCGAAGGGGTCCTGCTGGCGCAGTGCCGGCAACACCGGTGCCGAAGCGATGGCCCGCTGCGGCTCCGCCGGACGTACCGTGCCAGCGCGCGCCGCCTGCTGGGTGCGGGTGGCGCTGCCGCGGCGGCCATTGGTTTCTTGGCGGCGCGCTGCGGCCGCAGCCACCGAGGGGGCTGCGGCAACCAGTGCCGCGATATCACCCGCATCCGCGGTCACCGGTGCCGGCGTGGCGGGTGCCGGTTGCTGCGGCAGGCTGACTTCGGCGGTGGCGGCGATGACGGGCGCAGGGGTGGCCGTTTCCGGCAATTGCTCGCGCGCCATGAACAAGGCCACCGCGGCAACCGAGGCGGCCAAGGCCGCGCCGCCGCCCCAACGCCGCCAACCGGTCCGGGCCGTGCGTTGCGGATGGGAGGCAGCCGCCACCGGCCCATTCTGCAGGGCATCGGCATCCACGGCGGCACGCACCCGCGCACTGAAATCAAACGGCGCCGGCGCGCAGGCCTGGCCACGCATCACGTCGCCCAGCAGCTGCCAGCGCTCCTGGCAGCTGGAAAGCTCGCCGTCGTGCTGCAGCCGGCGCAGCATGAAACGCGCCTCGTCGGCTGCCAGCTCACCGTCCACCAACGCCGACAGCTGCTGGCGATAGTGCAGTTCGAACTTGTCCGCGGCCTTGTCCATGCCCGGGGTCTGGTCTTGCCTGCTCATACGCGGCTCCGCTCACGGGTGGCGCTGGCAGTGTCCAGCAAGGGGCGCAACTGGGCGTCAATGGCCTCGCGGGCACGGAAGATCCGCGACCGCACCGTGCCGATCGGGCAACCCATTTTCTGCGCGATGTCCTCGTAACTCATGCCTTCCACCTCTCGCAACGTAATGGCTGAGCGCAGCTCTTCGGGCAGCGCGTCAACCGCCTTCATCACGGTCTGTTCCAGTTCCTGGCGCATCAACTCACGCTCGGGCGTGTCGTTGTCACGCAACCGCACGCCGCTGTCGAACTGCTCGGCGTCACCGATCTCGATGTCATCGGTGGGCGGTCGCCGATTGTGTGCTGCCAGGTAGTTTTTTGCGGTATTCACGGCGATCCGATGCAACCAGGTATAGAA
>NZ_DLJW01000106.1:0-115803 GCF_002477705.1 Stenotrophomonas sp. UBA7606
GCGCATATTGCCCTGACGGGCAGCGGTCGCAATCGCTTCGGCATCGTTGCGGTCGTTCTTGGCCGTGCGGCTCTTGCGGAATGGGGCGACGAACTGGGCGGCTATCAGTCGCGGCTGCAGGCCATAGTCCTGGCAGCGGCGCGCCCAGTGATGGGCGCCACTGCAGGCCTCCATCGCCACCACCGTACCCTCCGGAACGCTGGGTAGCCACTGGATGAATGCCTCCCGGCGAAGCTCCCGCCGTTCTTGAATACGTCCTGCCGCGTCAGCCGCACATACCGAGAACACCTGTTTTGCCAAGTCCACACCAATGGTTATAGTGCGCATTGGAAACTCCTCGTCCAGACATACCGATGGTGAAAGCCATCATGGTCCTTCAAGACCGAGCGGTTATCCGCAGGGATGGGGAGTTTCCTTTTTACTCATTCAAGCCGAACTCGCTTCGCGAGTCGGCTTAATTCCAGAGTTAGGCACCACAACAAACATGACGACCAGTCCAGAACAGTCGTACCAAGAGACAGTGTCCTGCGAGGCTCGCCAGGACGAGGGAGTCATTTTCATCAAAGTGGTGGCAATGCCTTACGAGGCTGCGGTGGAGTTTGACGTTGCACAGGCACGCGCCTTTGCGCAACAGATCTTGTCCGCTGTGGAGACTGTTGAGGCGGGCTGGGTGGGCAAGTCCAGTGGCTAGACAGCCGCTGGTGGTGCCTAACAATTCCGTAAGGAAACCCCTGTCAACTTCAAGCAACCGTGCTCCTGCCTCTCGCGCTTAGGCTCTAGCGATATTCGTTGTGTTGCTGTTGCTTACTTCATGTTGCGTGCCGCGTATGTCGGCATGAACAGGTTCAACAGTTGCCAGACTGCATTTCCGTCCCACGTGAATTTCCTTCGGGGCATAATCTGTCTTGCGGGATTGCCATTGCTGACACCCGGAAGAATCCAGAACCGACGCAACCATCGCGCAGACCACTGCGCCAACCTGGCCGGCAGATCCGGCAGCATGCACACAAAACAGCTATCGGAGCTGCACATGAAGCGCGTCGACGATTTCTTCAAACGTTACGAGCAGGCCGCCAACAGCTTTGATCCGGTGCTGACCGCGTCCTTGTACACCGAGCAATTCCTGGCGGCAGATCCAAACGGGGTGCAGTGCGGCCGCAATGATCCGGCGCTTGCGCAGGCAATGGCCGCGCGGCAGCAATTCTTCGAGTCGCTTGGGTTCCAGCAGGCCAAGGTGCTGGAGGTGACCGCGACCCCACTGGATGACAACTACACCATGGCCAAGGTCCATTGGTGGATGCGCTTTGCCAGTACCGGTGGTGAGGCCCAGGAATTCAGGTTCTTCATCACCTATTTCCTGTATGACCCGGGTAATGGGCCGAAGGCGGCCTTCTGGATATCCCATGATGATGAGCGGCAGGTGATGCTGGACGCGGGCCTGATCGATGCGGAGGGCCGGCCACGCTGAGCGTCGTCCCCTGCCATCTTGGCAAGGACGAGCTGCTACGGCACGCTTGGCGAACGTCAGGGAACCCTTCCCGAGCAGTGGAGAGAGCGATGAAGCGCGTTACCGGCATAGGCGGCATCTTCTTCAAGGCAGCCGACCCGAAGGCGCTGAGTGCCTGGTACCGCGACCATCTGGGCCTGGATACCAATGACTGGGGCGGCGCCATCTTTCCCTGGGGCGGCGAAGGCAGCGCCAAGGGCATGACGATATGGAGCCCGTTCGCGCAGGACACCGACTACATGGCACCCAGCACTGCGTCCTTCATGATCAACTTCCGCGTTGATGATCTGGACGCCCTGCTGACGGTACTGCGCACGGAAGGCTGCAATGTGCTGGAGCGTACCGAGACCTCCGAGCAGGGAAAGTTCGGCTGGGTGATTGATCCGGAAGGCAACAAGGTGGAGCTGTGGCAGCCACCGGGCTGAGCCGCTGACGGTCAGGCATACCCATCCTTGCCGAGGCATGGCTGCGGGCTGCTTGTCGGCGGCGCTCCGCTCTGGAAGAATCGGCCGGACGCGATCAGGCCGCAGGGAGCAATGCCGTGACATCCATAAGCAACAGCCCGCTGAGCAGGAATGCAAAGATCTTCCTCATCCTGAGCGTGGTCTTTGCCAGCGTGCACATGATCGACTTCATTTTTCATGGCCAGCAGCTGCGTAGCATCTGCGGTGGCATCGGCTTTGCCCTGATGGCCCATGGCATCCATCGCAATGATCTTGCAAAGCCGCCGCAGGACACCCGCGCCCGGGCGACGTCCATTGTCGGTGCGGTGTTGGTGGCGACCTCGTTGGCCATCAAACTGTTCGGAAGCTCGACGCCGTCGGTTTGATGCCGACACCACTCCCCCATCAAGGAGAGAGGGCATGACCAGTGAACGCAGGCCCAGCACGCTGAACTTCAGCATCAAGCGATCCACCCTGTACACCTGGGCCGCGCTCATCGGCCTGGCCCTGCTCTGGCAGGAGCGTGCGCAGCTGATGGACTTCTACGATGGGGCTGTTGAAGGTTACCGCGCTGCCGAGGCGATGCATGGCCGCTGAGCCTGCACTGGAAGCAGGCAGGAACGCGCGCGTGATGGTACCTGGGCAGGCTTTCCGCGCAGTCGCAGCACTGGCTGTGTTGCCGGCGGATATGGGCCAATGATGTTCCTTGTCGGCCAAGGGCAACGCGTGGTTGCCATCGGTCCAACCGAACAGCGGCACTGCCCGAAGTGCGGTACGCAGACCGCCTTCGAGCCACGGCTCAGTTACAGGTTCGGTCAGTTCGATCTGCTGTTCGGCTTTGTCTATGACGAGCGCTATCAGCTGGCTTGCACCCAGTGCAATCACGGCTGGCTGCTGGACACCCGCGAGACCGAAAGATCGCTTGGCCGGCACCCCATCCCGTTCCGCCTGCGCCACGGCGCCTGGATACTGGCCGTTGTGGTTGCCGCGCTGGCAGCGGGTGCCATGACCCTGCACCGCCTGCCCTGAGATTCACCGCGGTACGCTCGTACCGCAGCTGTACCGTTATGGCCAACTGATGCTGACTGGTCACTTCGGTCACCGGCCCTGCTTGCCTATGCTCTGTGCAACCGCCCCGGTGGTTCGTGCAACAGCGTCTCGATGCTGGCGCATGCCGTTCCGCTTCCGCGCCATGAAGACGTTCCTGCTGCCTCGGGTGGAGCTGCTCCACGCCAGCCACGTTTCTGTTTTCGGCACCGAGCATGCAGGAGATGTCCATGCCCATCGGGTTCCCGGCCCGTGCTTTTTCCGTCGCCGACTTTGCGCGCTTCACCAGCCGTGAAAGCTGTGAATTGGCAGTCCTTCGCGGGGAGCTGGCAATACTGCAGCTGCTGCCCGACGAGCTGGGCGGCGCGGCCGCCGACGACAACCAGGTGTTCGTCCCACCTTGGGTGGCCGTGCAGAAGCGCCGTATCGACCAGGACGCCATCCTGCCTTTGTTCCGCGCGGGAAAACTAAGCCGATACCAGGCCCAGCCCATCTTCCATGGCAGCAGCAGGGTGCCCGTGGAGATCGTGCTGCATGCCTTTGATCCGGCGGGCTACACGACAACCTTGTGTATCTGGTGAAAGCGAATTGCCTGCGGCGGGATGCCGATCTGCCTGCCCGTGCAGCTGCCCGGCTGGCCCAGGCGGTTTATGCTGCGCACCGAAGGGCCATCGCCGATGTGCCCGGCCTGATGAGGTAGACCATGGTTACCGGTAGTTGCCATTGTGGTGCGGTGCGCTTCGCGTGTGAAGGCAACCCGCAACAGGCTTACGAATGCAATTGCTCCCATTGCAGCCGCAAGGGCTTCCTGCTTTGGTTCATAGCGCGCGAGGCCCTGCATATCCGGCAGGGTGAAGCCGCGCTGCGCACCTATACGTTCAACCGCCATGTGATCGAGCATCAGTTCTGCAGCACCTGTGGTTGCCAGCCATTCGGGCTGGGCAGATCCGCCGATGGTAGCGAGACTGCCGCCATCAACCTGCGTTGCATCGAGGACCTGGACTTGGCGGCCATCGAGCGCGTTGCCGTGGATGGCAGGGCCTATTGAGCATGCGCGTACGTGATGAAACACCGGACGATGCAGCCGCGATCGGTGTGCTGACGCAGGCGGCGTTTGCGAACGCGGCCCATGCCAGCGGGACCGAGGCGGCGATAGTGCAGGCTTTGCGCAGCCGTGGACAGCTGAGTATCTCGCTGGTTGCCGAGATGGATAGGCAGCTGCTGGGGCATGTGGCGGTGTCACCGGTGGCGCTGAGCGACGGCAGCCCCGGCTGGTACGGGCTGGGACCGATCTCGGTAATGCCCGCACAACAGGGAAAAGGGATCGGCAGCACCTTGATGCAGGCGGCCATCGCCCGCCTTGAGCAACTGCAGGCAGCGGGCTGTGTCGTGCTGGGTGACCCCGGGTATTACCAGCGCTTTGGTTTCCGCAACTTCCCGCAGCTACGCCTGCCAGGTGTGCCTGCGGAGTACTTCATGGCGTTGCCCTTGGCCGGCGATGTGCCACAGGCCGAAGTCCGCTATGACACGGCATTCGAGGTTTCCACCGCGCCTTGAGCACAACGGCGGCAACGCCGCCGTCAGCAATTCTGGTCTACAGCGCCTCCAGCGCACGGGAGGGGGTCAGGAGGTGATGCCCAGCTCGTCAAGCACGGCTTGGGTGGATCCGCCGATAGCGTCCAACTGCGGATTGATCCGACCCGGCTCGTTGGCGAACTTGATCGGGATGCCCAGGTGGGTGCCGCCCTGTGCATCGGTCCAGACCATCTCGCGGGCACGGGTGTGCGGATCGTTGAAGGCTTCGGTCAACGTTTTGACTGGCGCCCAGCACACGTCGATGTCGTGCAGGAACAGCGTCCATTCCACCAGGGTGCGGCGGGAAAAGGTTTCGGCCAGGAAGTCCTTGACCGGGTCCTGGGCACTGCCCGGTGGCAGGTGGCAGAGGTGGATCAGGTCGGCGCGGCCCAGCGCATTGAGCAGGTTCTCGGCGAACTTGTGCTCGGCACCGCCCAGCGCGATCCAACGGTCGTCGGCGCAGCGGTAGAGCTTGTAGAGCGCATTGCCGCCCCAGCTGCGCTCTTCCTTGATCACCGGATCGCGGCCCAGCGCGAACGGCGGGCCCAGCACGTTCGGCAACCAGGCCATCAGCGCGTCCTGCATCGACAGGTCGATGTAGTCGCCCTCGCCCGTGCGCTCGCGGCGGAACAAGGCCATCAGGATGCCGTTCAGCGCCATCAACGAGCCGGCCATGTCGGCCACCGGCATATGCGGCATGGCCGGGGTGCCATCTGGCGCGCGATTCAAACTAACCACGCCGGTATCGGCCTGCATGGCCAGATCGTGGGCGGGGCGGTTGACCTTGGGCCCGGTCTGGCCGAATGCGCTGATCGAGCAGTACACCAGCTTGGGATTGATCGCCTTGCAGCTGGCGTAGTCGATGCCAAGGCGCTTGGCGACGCCGGGGCGAAACGCTTCCACCACCACATCAGCCCACTCGACCAACCTAGCGAATGCGGCTTTGCCATCAGCACTTTTCAGATCCAGCACGATGCAGCGTTTGCCGCGATGGGTGTTGCGGAACCAGGTGCTGGCCCCGGCCTGCTTCAAGCCGACCTCGCGCACCGGTTCGCCGCTGGGCGGTTCGATCTTGATCACGTCGGCGCCGTGGTCGGCCATCACCATGGTCAGGTGCGGCCCCGGCAGGAACAGCGACAGATCAAGTACGCGTACACCTTCAAGCTTCATCATCGGCTCCGTTGCCTCACGCGCCCAGCAGGCGCGCGCGGTCTGCATCGTTGTAGCCCAGCTCGCGCAGCAGCGCGTCGGCATCGGCGTTGAGCGGCGGGCAAGCGGCGCCGCTCAGCCGTTGGCCGTCGAGCTTGATCGGGTTACGCAGCAGGCGCTGCGTGCCCTGTGCATGCTCGACATCCTGCAGCATGTTGACGTCGTGCACATAGGGGTTGTCCAGTGCCTGGGCGATGTCCAGCACCGGCGCGATCGGAATGCGACCGGCGAACAGTTGGGTCCAGTGCGCGCTCGGCTGGGTGCTGAGGATGGCATCGACCAGCACGGTCAGCTCCTCGCGCACATCGCGACGCGAGGCGAAGTTGGCAAAGCGCGGCTCGGCGGCCCAGGCCGGGGTGCCGATGCCTTCGACGAAGGTCTGCCAGAACTTCTCCAGCATGCACATCACCATCACCCAGCCGTCGGCGGTGCGGTAGACCTGGCAGGGCACAGTGGACGGGTGCGCGCTGCGCGACAGGCGCTCGGTGCGGTGGCCTTCGTTGAGATACCAGGTGGCCGGGTAGCTGAGCTGGTGCAGGGCCACGTCGAACAGACTGACATCGACATCGCGGCCCTGGCCGGTACGCATGGCGCCGATGATGGCGGCCAGCAGGCCCATCGACAGGGTGGTGCCGGTCATGAAATCGACCATGGACAGGCCGAAGCGTGCTGGCGGTGCATCCGGCTCACCGGTGAGCGCCATGAAGCCGGCTTCGGCCTGCATCAGGTAGTCGTAGCCCGGCCATGCGGCGCGTTCGTTGTCTCGCCCGTAGGCGGACAAGTGGGCGCAGACGATCTTCGGGTTGAGCTTGCTGAGCGTGGCGTAGTCCAGACCGAGTTTGCCGGGCTGGTCACCGCGCAGGTTGTTGAGCACGGCATCGGCGCTGGCGACCAGCTTCTCGAACACCTCGCGGCCTTCGGCGGCTTTCAGGTCCAGCCGCAGCGAGCGCTTGTTGAGGTTGAAGGTCTGGAAGAACAGGCTGTCGCCTTCGCCCAGGAAGTACGGGCCGGTGGCGCGCGACACATCGCCGCCCGGCGGGGATTCGATCTTGATGACTTCGGCGCCGAGGTCGGCCAGGTGCATCGAACCATAGGGGCCGGCACCGTATTGTTCGACGGCAAGGATGCGTAGTCCCTGCAGGGGAAGGTCTTTCATGTGTGGCCTCTGGATTGTAAAAAGCACCGCGGCGGTTGAGGACCGCGGTGAAGGGATGCCGCCTCCCCTTCTCCCTTCGGGAGAAGGTGCCCCGAAGGGGCGGATGAGGGTTGGCGTCACCAGTACCAGCAGGCTTCGTCCTTACCCTCACCCCAACCCCTCTCCCGGTGGGAGAGGGGCTTTGAGCGTTTAGATCTTGTTTCTTGCCACCAGCTGCTTGGCGATGATGATGCGCTGCATTTCGTTGGTGCCTTCACCAATGCACATCAACATGGCGTCTCGGTAGAAACGCTCGATGTCGTATTCCACCGAATAGCTGTAGCCGCCAAAGATGCGCATGCCTTCCTGCGCACAGTAGGCGCCGGTCTCGGTGGCGAAGTACTTGGCCATGCCGGCTTCCATGTCGCAGCGAAGACCCTTGTCGTAGGCGTTGGCGGCGCTCTCGATCAGCAGCTTGGACGCCTCCACCTTGGCCGCCATCTCGCCCAGCTTGAGCTGGATGGCCTGGTGCTCGGCAATCGGCTTGCCAAAGGTCATGCGCTCCTGTGCATAACGCACCGACAGGCGCAGTGCGCCTTCGGCGATGCCACAGCCACGTGCGGCCACGTTGATGCGACCCAGCTCCAGGCCGCCCACGGCGTGCTGGAAGCCCTGGCCTTCAACGCCGCCCAACATGCAGTCGGCCGACACCTTGTAGTCCTGGAACACCAGCTCGCAGGTGTCGATGGCGCGGTAGCCGGACTTCTTCAGCTTCCTGGCGACGATGAAGCCCTCGCCCTTCTCGGCGATGAACATGGTCATGCCCTTGTGGCGCGGCTGCGCCTCCGGGTCGGTCTTGACCAGCAGCAACACCATGTCGCCATACATGGAATTGGTGATCCAAGTCTTGGCGCCGTTGATGACGTAATGGTCACCCTCGCGCTTGGCAACACTGCGGATCGCCTGCAGGTCGGTGCCGGCGTTGGGCTCGGTCAGGCCCAGCGAGCCACGCAGCTCGCCGGTGGCCATGCGCGGCAGGTACTTGCGCTTCTGCTCTTCGGTACCGCAACGCTCGATGGCCGCGGCCATGATCAGGTGCGAGTTGAAGATGCCGGTCGGCGCCATCCACACCGCCGATACCTTGATCACGATCTTGGCGTAGATGCGTGCCGGCAGGCCCAGGCCGCCGTATTCGGGCGAAATGGTGGCACCGAACAGGCCCAGGTCCTTCATCTCCTCAACGAGGTGATGCGGGTACTTGTCTTCCTGGTCGTACTCCTGTGCGATGGGCGCGACGGATTTCTCCACCCAGTTGTCAATCGAGTCGAGCAATGCCTGCTCTTCGTCCGGGCCCCACAGTTGTTCCTGTTCGGTGCTCATCATCGGCTCCTCAGTAGTTGACCTTGTCTTCCACCGAGTGGCCGCGCTTGGCGATCAGCATGGTGCGGTTGAAGCTGCAGATCAGCTTGCCGTCCTGGTTGAAACCGTCGGTCTGCACGGTGACGATGCCTGCGCCCGGGCGCGACTTGGATTCGCGCTTGTCCAGCACCTTGGACTCGGCCACCAGGGTGTCGCCAACAAACAGCGGGTGGGTCATCTTGATGTCGCTCCAGCCCAGGTTGGCCACGGCCTTCTGGCTGACGTCGGTGACGCTCATGCCGACCATCAGGGCCACCGTGAACGGCGAGCAGACAATCACCTTGCCGAACTCCGAGGCCTTGGCGTACTCCTTGTCGAAGTGCATCGGATGGGTGTTCATCGTCAGCAGGGTGAACCAGGTGTTGTCGGTTTCGGTGATGGAGCGGCCGGGGCGGTGCTCGTAGATGTCGCCAACATTGAACTCTTCGTAGTAACGGCCGAAGGTTTCGCGGAAGCGGTTTTCGGAGATCTGCTTGACGTTCTGAACCATGACAATGTCCTTTTGGTGCGGGTTGGGCTGGCGCTGGGCGCAGCTTGGTCAAAGAGGGGTGTGATCAGGCGTTCAATGAAGCGGCGTGCTCAGCCGGCGCGGACGCCGAGCGCACCGAGCGCGATGGCGCGCTCGGCTGCGATTTCGATGGGGCGGTCCACCAGCTTGCCGTCCAGCTGGATGGCCTCGCCGCCGCTGGCCGCCAGCGCGGCAACCACGCGCTGGGCGCGGTCGTACTCGGCGGCGGTGGGGAGATAGGCGTTCTGGATGGGGTCGACCTGGGCCGGGTGGATGGCGGCCTTGGCGGTGAAGCCGAGGTCGATCACGCGCTCGGTTTCCTGGACCAGGCCGGCTTCGTCCTTGATGTCGAGGTAGGGCACGTCCATGCAGCCGACGCCGGCTTCGGCGGCAATCGTTGCCAGCTGCACGCGCGGATGGAAGAAGCTCTCCCAGCTGGCGCGGCCACGCAATGCAACGATGTAATCGAAGCCACCAAACATCAGTGCCTGCAGGCGCGGGATGGCGGTGGCCAGCGCGCGTGCATCCAGCAGCCCCTTCGGGGTTTCGATCTGGGCGATGAAGACGGTATCGATGGCTGCCAGCGCGGCATCGGCCTGCTGCAGTTCGGCCACGGTTTCAACCTTGGGCAGCATCACGAAAGCCGGCTTCAGGCCGGAGGCGGCCAGTGCCTGCAGATCCGCCTGGCCCAGCGCGCTGGACAGCGGATTGATGCGCAGGCCGATCTCGCTGCGGGTCTGCGGCAGCGCGGCAAGGAAGGCGAACAGCGAAGCGCGTGCGCTTTCCTTGTCACCCGGCGCAACCGCATCTTCCAGATCGATGCAGACCTGGTCGGCGCCGGTGGCCACGGCCTTGGCGTAACGCTCCGGGCGCGAGCCCGGCACGAACAAAAGGCAGCGGCGCGGCGTGCTCAGTGCTGCGCTCATGCCGCACCCACCTGGCTGGCGAAGTGCTCGGCAATCTGCCGGCGGGTGGCATACCAGGTGCCCGGCTTCTGCGCGACGTATTGCAGGAACTTCTCGAACGCGCCGATGCGGCCCGGGCGGCCGATGATGCGCAGGTGCAGGCCCAGCGACATCACCTTGGGGCTGTGTTCGCCTTCGGCATACAGCGTGTCGAAGCTGTCGATGGCGTAGTCCAGCCAATCCCTGGGCAGGTAGGACGGGGCCACCCACATCTTCATGTCATTGGTGTCCAGCTGGTACGGCACCACGATCATCGGCTTGTCGCTGCCGTCGACATCGCCCCAGAACGGCGCATCGGCCGAGTAGTCATCCATGTGGTACAGGAAGCCTTCTTCCTGCAGCAGACGGCGGGTGGAGGCGGTATGCAGGTAGCGCGACAGCCAGCCAACCGGACGCACGCCGGTGGTCTTCTCGATGCTGTCAGCGGCGTCGCGGATGAACTGGCGTTCCTGTTCCTCGTTGAAGCGGAACTGGTGGATCCAGCGGTGGCCGTGCGAGCACACCTCATGGCGGCTGCCGCGCAGGTAGCCGGCGATTTCCGGTGCACGCTCCAGCGACACCGCGGCAGCGGTATAGGTGCTGGTGACGTTGTACCTGTCCAGCAGCGCGGCCACGCGCGCATGGCCTTCATTGACGCCGTAGCGGTAATTGGACTCGTTGCCGTAATTGCGCACCGGCTTGGACAGGGTCACATGCAGCTCGTCCACCGGCTCGGTGATCTTGTCACCCTGGCCGACGTTGTACTCGGACAGCTCTTCGACGTTGACGACCACCGACAAGGCCAGGCGTGCGTTGTTGGGCCACTGGTAGACGGGTTTGGACATGGCAATCTCGGTACGTTTATGGGGTGCGTGGTGGTGTGCGTTGCTGCTTCTGCGTTGCTGCTTCTGCGTTGCTGCTTCTGCTTTGCTGCTTCTGCTTTGCTGCTTCTGCTTTGCTGCTTCTGCTTTGCTGCTTCTGCTCTTGTGCCGTCATTCCCGCGGAGGCGGGAATCGCTCTGGCTTTGGGCTTCCTTGTCGAAAGCGAAAGGGCAAAGGCGAGGAGCCAAGAGCGATTCCCGCCTCCGCGGGAATGACGATCTGAAAATTTTCCTGGGAAAGCCTTTACCTCAATGGTTCTCCTCACCACCGGAGACATTGATCGCCTCACCAGTGATGTAAACCGCATCGTCCGAACACAGGAAGGCCGTTGCCGCCGCGGTGTCCGAGGCCAGGCCGGGGCGACCTGCCGGGATGCGCGCACGCATGTCGGCCAGGTACTGCTCCACGCTCTTGCCCTGCTTCTCGGCGAAGTATTCGTTCTGCCACGCGCCCAAACCGGTGGTGACGTGGTTCGGGCAGACCGCATTGACGTTGATGCCGTGCCCGGCCAGTTCCAGCGATGCCACCCGGGTCAGGCCAACCAGGCCATGCTTGGACGAGCAATAGGCCGCCGCATGCGGGAACGCCGACTTGGCCGCCTGCGAGGCGATGTTGACGATGCGGCCGCCGCCCTGGGCGATCATCTGCCGGCCAGCGTGCTTGATGGTCAGGAAGGCGCCGCGCAGGTTCACACCCAGCACCGCGTCCCATTCCCTGGCCTCGATGTCGACCAGCGACTTCATCAGATAGCCGATGCCGGCGTTGTTGACCAGGATGTCGAGGCGGCCGAAGCGTTCCACCGTGGCCTTGACCACCGCTTCCACCTGCGCCTCTTCCAGCACGTCCAGGGCCATCGCCACGCATTCGCCGCCGGTGCTGGCAGCCAGCTCGGCGGCCACCTGCGCCATTTCCTCGCCGGTGCCGACCGCAGTGACCGGCATTTCGGCGCCACGCACCTTGCCAATGTCGGTCAGCACCACCTTGCAGCCTTCCTGCAGCAGGCGGCGGGCAATGCCCTCGCCCAGCCCGGCGCGGCGACCGGCGCCGGTGATAAGTGCGACCTTGCCCTGCAATTCGGGGAAACGAGCCATGACCAATGTTCCTTGTGCGCTTACAGCGCGCTGGTGAGGATGAACAACGGATTGTCAGCGTATTGCTGGAACTGCGCCGCACCGGCCTGCACGGCCGGGTCGGCCAGGTCAGCGCCAAACGCCGCCATGTCCGGGATGCGCATCAGCTCGATGTAGTCGTAAGGGGAGCTGCCTTCACCGATCAACAGACCGCTGGCCTTGAGTACCTCGAACTTTTCCACCGACGGCAACGCATTGACCACCGGCAGGTCGCTGGCACGGGCCCAGGCCTCGTATTCCTCGCGGTTGACGCCGGGCTTGAGGTTGAACAGGACGATGACGGTTTGCATGGCTTCCTCCCGGGTAAAAGACTGTGGCACACTTTGTCCGGACAAAGTGTAGGCATGCCATTCGTCCCCGGTCAACGCCGGAGGCGGAAATCCCCCACCGGCGTATCTACCTGCCGTAACCCAAACGATTGAGGTGCTTGATGAAGCGTTATTACCCGTGGTTGATGGCGGTAATGGGGATGTTGGTGCTGCTGGTCTCCAATGGCCTCACCGTGACCGGCCTGACCGCCTTTGACGAATCCCTGCTCAAGGACTTCGGCTGGACCCGCAGCGAGCTCAAGCTACGCGACCTGATCACCCTGGTGCTGGCCGGCTGGATGGCGCCCTTCCTGGGTGCACTGATCGACAAGGTCGGCCCGCGCAAGCTGATCCTGGCCGGCATCGCCCTGCTGGCCGCGCTGTACGCCGCCTATGCCCACATCCATTCGCTGGCCCACCTGTACTGGATCCACGTCGGTTTTGCCGCCGTGCTGGTCGCCGGCGGCCTGAATGTGGCGGTGATCTTTGTCTCGCAATGGTTTGCCACCCACCGCGGTACCGCGATCGGTATTGCCCTGGTCGGCACCAGCCTGGGCGGCATGGTGTTCCCCAAGCTCGGCGTGCAGCTGATGCAGAGCATGGACTGGCGCGCCGCGCTGCTGTGGGAAACCGCCATCCCGCTGGTCTTCCTGGTCCTGGCCTTCCTGTTCGTGCGCAGCCCGCGCCCGGGCGGCATCCAGCCCTGGGGCGCCGACACGCTGGCCGCCAAGGCGGCTGCGGGCAAGCCGGCCGCCGCCTCGCTGCCGGACCTGAACTACCAGCAGGCCATGCGCACCCGCACCTTCTGGGTGCTGGCCTTCGTCGCCATGACCACCTTCTTCTCGATCATGGCGGTGGCCTCCAACCTGTTTCTGCACATGCGCGACCTGGGCTTTGAACCGGCCACCGCCGGCAATGGCCTGGGCCTGATGTTCGGCCTGGCGATGGTGGGCAAGTTCCTATTCGGCTTCCTGGCCGACGTGCTGCCGCCCAAGCGCGTGTTTCTGGTCAACCTGGCGATCATGGCCGCCGGCGCGGTCATCCTGGCGACCCTGCGCGCCGACCTGATCTGGTACTCGCTGGCCCTGTTCGGGCTGGGCTGGGGTGGCCTGTACACGATGATCCAGCTGCTGGCGGTCAACGCCTTCGGGCTCAGCGCGGCCGGCAAGATCCTCGGCACCATCACCCTGCTCGATGCCACCACCGCCGGCCTGGGCATCTGGGTGACGGCCAAGATCTTCGACCTCACCAAGAGCTACCACGTCGCCTTCAGCCTGATCTGCGGGCTGATCGTGCTGGCCCTGCTGGCCGCCACCCTGGTGCGCGACGAACGTGCCCGCGCCGCCAAGGCCTGACCCCCACTGCTGCAACGGAGAGACCCCATGCCCGTGATGGAAACGTCCAACCTCACTGCCCGCCAGTACTGGGAGCAGGTCAAGGCCAACCCCAACCGTGCCAGGTTCGGCTTCGGCGCGCGCCCGGCCATCGTCAACATCGATGTGCAGCGCGCCTATACCGACCTGGCCGCGTTCAAGACCGCCTATGAGACCGATCCGCGCCAGATCGAGCACATCAATGCGCTGTCGGCGCAGGTGCGCGCGCTCGGCCTGCCGGTGGTGTGGACCTATGTGGCCTACCTGGAATCGGGCGAGGATGCCGGTACCTGGGGCACCCGCACCAATACCCCGGACTCGCTGCAGAACATCAAGCACGGCTCCGAGCGCGCCCAGTTCGACCCCCGCGCCGATGTGCAGGCTGGCGATATCGTCATGCACAAGCGCATGGCCAGCCCGTTCTTCGAAACCAACCTGTGGTCGCTGCTGACCTTCCACAAGATCGACACGCTGATCATCACCGGCGGCTCCACCTCCGGCTGCGTGCGCGCCTGCGTGATCGACAGCCTGTCGCGCGGCTACCGCAGCATCGTTCCGGAAGAATGCGTGGCCGACAAGCACGAGATCCCGCACTTCGCCAACCTCAGCGACATCATGCTCAAGTACGGCGACGTGGAATCGGTGGATCACGTGGCCGCGCAGCTGCAGGCGCTGCGCGCATGAGCACCGCGAGCAAATCCGACCCGGGCCTGTTCGACTACTGGCCCTACGACAGCCGGCCGAAGATCGAATGGCCGGGCGGCGCCCGCGTGGCCTTGTGGATCGCGCCCAACATCGAGTTCTACGAGTACGCGCCGCCGGCCAACCCGGCACGCAAGCCGTGGCCGCGCCCGCTACCCGACATCCAGGGCTATGGCACCCGCGACTACGGCAACCGTGTCGGCCACCAGCGGATGATGCGGGTGATGGACCAGTACGGCCTGCGCGGCTCGGTGTCGCTGTCCACGGCCATGCTCAAGCACCATCCGGAAGTGATCCAGATGGCGGCCGAGCGCAACTGGGAATTCTTCAGCCACGGCATCTACAACACCCGCTACACCTATGGCCTGGACGAGGCACAGGAGCGGGAGATGATCGCGCACTCGATGGCGCTGATCGCCGAGCACACCGGCCAGCACTGCGATGGCTACCTGGCGCCGGCGCTGTCGCATTCGGACGCCACCATCGACCTGTTTGCCGAGGCCGGCGGCCTGTATACCTGCGACCTGTTCCACGACGACCAGCCGACGCCGGTGAAGACCCGCTCCGGCAAGCGCTTCGTGTCGGTGCCGTACTCGCTGGAGCTCAACGACACCATCGTCTACGTCACCAACAAGATCGAGCCGCGCCGCTACGGGCAGATGATCAAGGACGCCTTCGACCGCCTGTACGCCGAAGGCGAACACTCCGGCACGGTGATGTGCGTGCCGCTGCATGCCTACCAGGTCAGCCACCCGCACCGGCTGGCGGCCTTCCACGACGCCATGGACTACATCTGCAGCCACGACAAGGTGTGGAAGGCCACCGGCCGCGAGATCGCCCAGCATTACCTGGCCAATCACTACGACGACGCGCTGGCCTCGATGGCGGCGATCAACGCGGAGGACGCGGCATGAGCCTAGATCGCAGCTTCCTGGAATACCCGCGCCTGCGCCACGGCATGGACCACGCGCGCTATAGCTGGTCGATGTTGGCCGAACGCCCGGCCGTGCGCTGGCCCGACGACAAACCGCTGGCACTGTGGATCAACCTGAGCCTGGAACACTTCCCGCTCAACCCCAAGGGTGAGGGCTTCAAGCCGCACGGTTCCATGGTCATGCCCTACCCGGACCTGCGCCACTACACCTTGCGCGACTACGGCAACCGGGTGGGCGTGTTCCGCGTACTGGATGCGCTGGAAAAGTACGGTCTACGCGCCAGCACCGCGGTCAACGGCGAACTGGCCGAGCGCTACCCGGCCCTGCTGCGCCGGCTCAAGGCGCGCAGCGCCGAGCTGGTGGCGCACGGCTGGAACATGGACAGCGTGCACTACGGCGGGCTGGACCCGGCGCGCGAAGCTGAATACATCCAGCGCAGTTTGGCCGCGCTGACCCCGTATGCCGACGGCCCCATCCAGGGCTGGCTGTCACCGGCCCGCTCGCAGTCCGAGAACACCCCGGAACTCCTGCAACAGGCCGGTTTGCAGTGGTTTGGCGACTGGATCAACGACGAGCTGCCCTACCCCTTCCAGACCGCCAATGGCCCGCTCACCGCCCTGCCGTTGTCACTGGAATTGGAAGATCGCTTCATCGTCGGCGAAAATCTGCATGCCGAGGCCGAGTATGCGGACCAGATGGTCGATGCCTGCGATTTCCTGCTGGAGGAAGCGCAGCGCAGCGGACAGGGTCGCCTGCTCGCGCTCAACATCCATCCGTGGGTGATGGGCCAGCCGCACCGCATCAAGCACCTGGAACGCGTGTTCGCCCATCTGGCAGACAACGCAGGGCTGATCTGGAACGCTGCGCCTTCGCAGATCATCGCCGCCTCACGTTGAGGCGGCGGTTCCAGGCAACCGTCGTCGCCCTCAACGCGGCGGCCTTTACCCAAGAGCCCTTGCATGAACACTGAAGCCAACACCGCCCTGCCGCCGCGCGAAGCGATGGAATTTGACGTCGTCATCGTCGGCGCCGGCCCTGCCGGCCTGGCCACCGCAATCCGCCTGCGCCAGCTGGCCGTGGAAAAGGGCCAGGAGCTGTCGGTGTGCGTACTGGAAAAAGGCTCCGAGCCGGGCGCACACATCCTGTCCGGCGCGATCATGGACCCGCGCGCGCTCAACGAGCTGTTCCCGGACTGGAAGGAACGCGGTGCGCCGCTGAAGCAGGCCGTCACCCGCGACGAGTTCCTGTTCCTGGACGAAACCAAGGCCAAGGCCACCCCGCACGCGCTGCTGCCGGAGTGCTTCCACAACGACGGCAACTACATCATCAGCCTGGGCGAAGTGAGCCGCTGGCTGGCGCAGCAGGCCGAAGCGCTGGAAGTGTCGATCTTCCCGGGCTTTGCCGCCGCCGAGGTGCTGTACGACGAAAACGGCGCGGTGATGGGCGTGGCCACCGGCGACATGGGCATCCACAAGGACGGTACGCCGGGCCCGAACTACGAGCGCGGCATGGAACTGCATGCCAAGTACACGATCTTCGCCGAAGGCTCGCGCGGCCACCTCGGCCGCCAGCTGATCAGCAGATTCAAGCTCGACGCCGGCAAGGACCCACAGTCCTACGGCATCGGCATCAAGGAGCTGTGGCAGATCGATCCGGCCAAGCATGAGCCGGGCCTGGTGGTGCATGCCGCCGGCTGGCCGCTGGGCAACGACACCTACGGCGGCGCCTTCCTGTACCACGCCGAGGGCGGCAAGGTGTCGATCGGCTACGTGGTCGGCCTTGACTACAAGAACCCGTGGTTGAGCCCGTTCGAGGAGTTCCAACGCTTCAAGACCCACCCGGCCATCCGCAAGCACCTGGAAGGCGGCAAGCGCATCGCCTACGGCGCGCGTGCGATCACCGCCGGCGGCATCCTGTCGCTGCCCAAGACCGTGTTCCCGGGCGGCGCCCTGGTCGGCTGCGAGGCCGGCTACCTCAACGTCAGCCGCATCAAGGGCAGCCACGCCGCGATCAAGACCGGCATGCTGGCCGCCGAGGCCGCGTTTGACGCGCTGGTCGCCGGCCGCTCGCGCGATGAGCTGAGCGCCTATCCGGAGGCCTTCGAGAACAGCTGGCTGAAGGCCGAGCTGCTGCAATCCAAGAACTTCAAGCAGTGGTTCAAGAAGGGCCGCACCCTGGCCACGCTGATGACCGGCATCGAGCAGTGGCTGCTGCCCAAGCTGGGCATCCGCAACGCGCCGTGGACCATCCACCGTACCAAGGCCGACCACGAATGCCTGGAGCCGGCCGCCAGCCAGCCGAAGATCAGCTATCCCAAGCCGGACAACGTGCTGACGTTTGATCGTTTGAGCTCGGTGTTCCTGTCCTCGACCAACCACGAGGAAGACCAGCCCAGCCATCTGACGCTGAAGGACCCCAGCATTCCGGTCAAGGTCAACCTGGCCACCTATGCCGGCCCGGAAGCGCGTTACTGCCCGGCCGGCGTGTACGAATTCGTCGGCGAAGGCAGCGATACCCGCCTGCAGATCAACGCGCAGAACTGCGTGCACTGCAAGACCTGCGACATCAAGGACCCGACCCAGAACATCGTGTGGGTAACCCCGCAAGGTGGCGGCGGACCGAACTACCCGGCGATGTAAGCATCGCCAACCAACCACAGGAGTTTCGATGAGCATTGTCAGTCCAGGCGCCCGCTTCCGCGCGGCGCTGAAGGAAGAAAGCCCGCTGCAGATCCCGGGCGCCATCAACGCCAACCATGCGTTGCTGGCCAAGCGGGCGGGCTTCCGTGCGGTCTACCTGTCCGGTGGCGGCGTCGCCGCCGGCTCGCTGGGCCTGCCGGACCTGGGCATCAACACCATGGACGACGTGCTCACCGACATCCGCCGCATCACCGACGTCTGCGACCTGCCGCTGCTGTCGGACATCGACACCGGCTTTGGCCCGAGCGCATTCAACATCGCGCGCACGGTGAAGTCGCTGATCAAGGCCGGTGCGGCGGCCTGCCATATCGAGGACCAGGTGGGCGCCAAGCGTTGCGGCCACCGCCCGAACAAGGAAATCGTGTCGCTGGGCGAGATGGTGGACCGGGTCAAGGCCGCGGCCGATGCCAAGACCGACCCGGATTTCTTCCTGATCGCACGCACCGACGCCATCCAGATGGAAGGCGTGGATGCGGCGATCGAGCGCTCGCTGGCGTGCGTGGAAGCCGGCGCCGACGGCATCTTTGCCGAGGCCTCGTACGACCTTGAGACCTACAAGCGTTTTGTCGATGCAGTGAAGGTGCCGGTGCTGGCCAACCTCACCGAATTCGGCCAGACCCCGCTGTTCTCGACCGAGGAGCTGGGTTCGGTGGGCGTGGCGATGTGCATCTACCCGCTGTCGGCGTTCCGCGCGATGAACAAGGCCGCGGAGAACGTGTACACCGCGATCCGCCGTGATGGCCACCAGCGCAATGTGGTGGAGACCATGCAGACCCGCGAGGAGCTGTATGAGCGCATCGGGTATCACACTTTCGAGCAGAGTCTGGATAGGACGTTTGCTGCGAAGAAGTGAGTGTTGGGGGGCCGGTGCGTTGAAGCTGAAGGCTTGAAAGCTTGAAAGCTTGAAAGCTGAAAACCCTAAAGGACAAACGCCTAAGAGCTGCCCTCACCCCTACCCCTCTCCCGTAAACGGGAGAGGGGACTACTTCGGCAAAATTTTGCTGAGGACGGCATTGCTGGCTTCGGCCGCTCTACGAACCACAGCCGGAGGCGAAGAGCCGCAGACTCGATCAACGTTTTTAAGCGGCCCGCGTCTAAGCTCTAGAAGCTCAACGTCAGGTGAAGGGCTTTACTCTTTGCTCTTTGCTTTTTGGCTTTGGCTTTGGCTTTGGCTTCTTGCCTTTGCCCCTGCTGTTGCTGTTGCCTTTGCTTTTGCTTTTTCCAACGGCTCAAAAAAAGCGTGAAGTCTCCCTTCTCCCGCTTGCGAGAGAAGGTGCCCAACGGGCGGATGAGGGGAGCTTCGGCTTCGGCCTTTGCTTCAGCCATTCCTTCAAAGCTCCCCAGCCTGCCAAAAACCCAAGCCCTTTGCTTCCCCTCCCAGCACCGGCCATCATTGCCAGCGCCGCACAGCCACAACCGCCAGCGCAATGAGAATGCAATGCCCCGTCTGCCCCTGATCGCCCTCGCCTGCCTGACGCTCAGCGCCTGCGGCCAGCGCGATGCCTTCAATCATTCAGCCAACGCCGACCCGCACCAGCGCGAGCTCGAACGCGCCTTCGCCATCTGCGCCGGCTGCCATGACACCCGCGCCGACCTCGGCCACCGTGTCGGCCCCAACCTGCACGGCGTGATCGGCCGCAAGGCCGGCACCGCCCCCGGCTACAACTACTCCGAAGCGATGAAGGCCAGCGACATCACCTGGGATGCGCAGACCCTGGACGCCTTCATCAAGTCACCGACCAAGCAGGTGCCGGGCAGCAAGATGGTCAACGCCACCTCCGACCCGGCGCGCCGCCAGGCCGTGATCGAGTTCCTGTCCACCCTGCCCGAATAGGCCCGGCGTCAATCCAGCGTCTGCACACCGCCGCCGTTGACGAACAAGGTCTGGCCGCTGACCCAGTTGGATATTGGTGCGGCGAAGTACAGTACCGCGCCGGCAATATCCTCGGCCTCACCCAGGCGCTTGATCGGCGTATGCGACAGCATCCGCTCTTCGATCTCCGGCGTGAGCACGGTAGCCAGCGCATCGGTGCGCACCGCGCCCGGCCCCACCGCATTGACGCGGATGCCGGCAGGACCGTAGTCATGCGCAAGATTCGCCGTCATATGGTTGATCGCCGCCTTGGATGCGGCGTAGGCACTGATCGCCGGGCTCTTGTTGATCGAGCTCATCGACGACATGTTGATGATCGAGCCGTAGCCGCCCTTCTGCATATGCGGCGCACACAGCTGCGACAGCCGCCAGGCACTGAAGACGTTGATCTGGAATGGCCGCTCGAATTGTTCAAGGCTGATCTTGTACGGGCTCTCGCGGCCCGCCCCGCCGCCACCGGCGTTGTTGACCAGGATGTGGATGCCGCCCAGTTCATTGGCGGTGCGCTCCACCACCCGCACCAGGTCCTCGTCCTTGAGCACATTGCACTCCAGCGCCAAGGCCTTGCCGCCCGCAGCGACAATCTCCGCCGCCACTTTCTCGGCGGCGGCCGGCTTCAGGTCGGCGATGGCCACCGCCGCACCGTAGGCCGCCAGCATCATCGCGCTGGCGCGGCCAATGCCGTTGCCGCCGCCGGTGACGATGGCCACCTTTCCGCTCAGGTCGAAATGGGCTTGCACGTTCATCACGGGCTCCTGCTGGAAGGAAGATGTCGGTATCCATCCGATGTTGCACCTGCACAGGCTACACCGCAATGAACAGGGCGCTCGGACCGATCCTGCCGCTTTCCGCCTTGCGGAAACGCTTGGCGCACGTAATGCGACCTAGCAGCTTTTCTTGTGCCGCCCGTTCTGATATTTGTTTGTCCGGACAAATATAAGCACCCGCCATGCGGGCAAGGGACGGGACGTGGCTGCATTGCAGTATCCAATCCTGGTGTTCGGGCACCTGCTGCTGTTCGTGCTGTGGCTGGGCGCCGATGTCGGCGTATTCCTGCTTGGCCAGCACTTCCGGCGTCGCCAGTCCTACTCGCTGGAGCAGCGCATCGCGCTGCTGAAACTGCTGGTGGAGGTGGACATGGTGCCACGCAGCGCCTGGGCACTGATGGTGCCGGTGAGCCTGAGCGTGGTGCATGTGGGCGGCTACTGGACGCTGCCGGGCTGGGCACTGCTGCTGGCGTGGCTGGTGGGCGCGTTCTGGCTGTGGCTGGTGTGGGACGCCCATCGCCACGACCAGACCCCACGGGCCGCGCGCAACCGCCGCATCGAGTCGGTACTGCGGTGGCTGCTGGCCCTGTTCTATCTGTGGCTGGGGCTGGCCTCGTTGCTGCAGGGCGCGCCCCTGGCCCCGTTGTGGTTGGCCAGCAAGGCGCTGATGTTCGGCGTGATCTTTGCCGCCGCCATCATGATCGACGTCACCTTCAAGCCGGTCGGCGCGCAACTGGGCGCGCTGCTCAAGCAAGGCAGCAGCGATGCCACCGAGCTGCCGTTGCTGCGCACCATGAACCGCACCCGCCTCTGGGTGTGGCTTGTCTACCTGATGTTGCTGGCCACGGCCTTCCTTGGCGTGGTCAAGCCCTTCTGATACTCCACCAGGACCTGCCATGCGCTCTTTGTCGATCATCGCGGTTTCACTGCTGGCCGCAGCCTGCAGCCAGCAGCCCGCCCCTGTGCCCGCCGCGGCTGCCGCCGGCTCGCCCCCGGCAGCGCCTGTCGCTGCGGCACCTGCATCCACACCCGCACCCACGCCACAAATAAGCGGCGAACAGGCCTTTGCCACGTGCGTGGCCTGCCACAGCCGCGATGCCGGTGCACCTCAGCGCATGGGACCCAACCTGCGGGGGGTTGTCGGGCGCAAGGCCGGCAGCAATCCCGGCTTTGATTACTCCCCGGCCCTGAAGGCCAGCAACATCACCTGGGATGCGGCCCAGCTGGACGCCTATCTGGCCGCACCCGCCAAGCACGTGCCCGGCACCCGCATGGTGATTGCGGTACCCGACCCGGCACGGCGGCAGGCGTTGATCGAGTACCTGTCAGCCCCCTGATCTTTCTTTCCGTGGCAGTGCGGCTGCGGATACCGCGGCCGTCGCAGTCCCTTGCGGCAACGAGGAGTGGCATGGAACTTCAGTTCGAGCGGTTCACCCTGTTCTGTCGTGACCTTGAGGCATCGCTGCGGTTCTATCGCGATGCGCTGGGCCTTGTGGTAGTGGAAGAAAAAACCCTGGAAGGCCCGATGGCCGGCGGCCTGCTGCAGTTGCCGGCCTGTCGCATGCGCATCGCGCTGCTGGCCGCCTGCGCGGATGCGCCGGTCATCCTGGGCCTGTTCGAGATCAGCCAGACCGCGCTGGAGACGCTCGCGCCACCGCTGGGCAAGCCTGCCTACGGGCAAAGCGCGCTGGTCCTGTCCTGCCGGCGCTTCGATGCGCTGCACAGCGCCTTGCAGGCCGCCGGCCATCGCTTCCTGACCCCGCCGTTGGCCTACCCGAAGCGCACCGCCAGCGCGCGTTCACCGGCTGGCCTGTACCGCGAAATGATCGTCTACGACCCGGACAACGTGCCGGTGAGCATCCTGCAGATCGACCCGCTTCCCGAGGAGACCACGGCATGACCGGCATCACCCGTTCCATCACCGGCAGCATCCAGTACACCAGCAAGCAGAGCCACCGCCTGGATGCGGAGCGTGGCCGCGAGAGCTTCCGGCTGGATGTGCACCGCGACGGCTCGCGGGTACTCGCCGCGCACTGCGAAATCGATGACGCACCGGCCGTAGTCCGCGACGTCAACCTGCGTCTGGACGCGGACAATCGACCGCAGGAGTGCTTCGTGCGCATCGCCGTGGGCGGGCAGTTCCGCGGCTCGGGCTGGTTTGCCTTCAACGCCAACGAAGCCCAGTGCGAATCCACCACCACGGTGGAAGGCCGCGTGTCGCAGCGCTTCCCGCTGCAGGCGCCGCTGCTGGCCTTCGGCAACCACGCCATCATCAACGATGCCTATGCGATGTCGCTGTATGACCTGGCCCAGGGGCCCGGCAAGCAGACGTTCTTCATGCTGCTGTCCTCTCCCGACCACCGCGGTGCCACCGGGCCGATGATCTTCCCGGTGCAGCTGGCCATCGAGTACGTGGGCGAGGAGGACATCGAGGTCATTGCCGGGCGTTTCAGGGCACGCCATTTCCGCATCCTCGATGTCGGCATGCCCGAGGAACACCCGGACTACGATCTGTGGGTGACCGCCGACGAGCACTACATCCTGCTGCGGGCCGCGGTCACCGGCTACATGCAGACCGCCTACGAGTTGAGCAGCTATGCCGTGGTGGAGCACTGAGATGCTGCTGCAGATCCTGCTGGTGGCACACATCGCCGTGCTGGGCTACTGGCTGGGCTCGGAGCTGGTGATCAACAGCACCTACCGCTATGTCTCCTATGGCAGCCATATCCCCTTCGCCGAGCGCAACCGCTTGATGGAACACGTCATGCACGTGGACCAGCATGTGCGCTACGCGCTGGTGCTGCAGGCCGGGCTGGGTTTCTCGTTGGCCGCGCTGTACGGGCTGATCCCCGGTGCGGAAACCACGGCGAAGATCGCCGGCGTGCTGTGCGTGCTGTGGCTTGGCTTTGTCGAAGCCGTGCACCGGCTGCGCCACAGCCGCACCGGCACCACCCTGGGTGCGATTGATCGCGGCTCGCGCTATGTCTTCATGGCGCTGCTGGTCGCACTGGCTACCGGCCTGCTTGGCGGCAGTTGGGAAATGCCGCTGTGGCTGCGCCTGAAGCTGGCGCTGTACGCCGGGGTGATGGCCTCGGGTGTCGGCATCCGCCTGGCGCTGATCAGCCACTTCCGTACCTGGAAGGTGATGGCACAGGAAGGGCCCACCGCGGTCACCAACGCCATCATCCGCCGCACCTATGTGAAGGCGACCTCGGTGTTGGGGGTGCTGTGGCTGTTCATCGCGGCGATCGTCGTCGTCAGCATCTTCAAGCCGACATGACCATGACCGATCACGCCGCGCTGCTGGCCGAGCTTGGCGCAGTACTGGGCGAAGCCGCCGTGCTGCGCGATGCCGCCACCCTCGAACTGATGGCCGGCGATCTTTACAGCAGGGGGCCCGCACCGGTGGCGGTCATCCGCCCCACCGATGGCGCGGCGCTGGCACAGGCGGTCGCACGGATCAGCGCGGCCGGCCTGTCGGTGGTGCCACGCGGCGGCGGCCTGAGCTATACCGGCGGCTACCGCTGCCAGGACAGTGGCAGTGTGCTGGTTGACCTGTCCGCGCTCAACCGCATCGAGCACATCAGCGCCGAGGACATGTACGTCGTCGCCCAGGCCGGCGTGACCTGGAAGCAACTGCACGACGCCCTCACACCGCTGGGCCTGCGCCTGCCCTACTTCGGTACGTTCTCCGGTGCCGGTGCCAGCATCGGTGGCGGCCTCAGCCATGGCGCATTGTTCTTCGGCAGCGCGCGTTACGGCGCTGCCGCCGACAACGTGCTGGGGGTCGAGCTCGTCACCGCCGATGGCGGGCTGCTGCGTACCGGGCAATGGGCCTTGAAGGTGGAGGCCGAGCCGGTATTCCGCAACTTCGGGCCGGATACCACCGGCTTGTTCATGCATGACGGCGGTGCCTTCGGCATCAAGACCCGTGCCGCGTTCCGCCTGATTCCGCTGCCGGCGCACACCGGCTATGCCTCGTTCGCCTTCGCCGATTTCGAGCGCGCCGGGCTGGCCTTGTCGGCAATTGCACGGGCCGGCATCGCCGAGGAAGCCTATGTGCTGGATGCCGGTGCCGTGGCCGCCAATGTCGAACACGACCGCAGCCTGGGCGCCGCGCTGCGTGCGGTGCGCCAGGTGCTGCATACGGCCACCGGCGTCGGTGGCAAATGCCGGGCCCTGCTGGGGATGGCGCGGGCCGGACGCCAGGTGGTGCCCGCCGATGCATTCACCCTGCATCTTGTGGCCGCAGGCAACAGCGAGGCAGCGGTGGCGCATGACCTGACCAGCGCACAGCGCCTTGCCCATGAGCACAGCGGCATCGCCATTGCCGCCACCGTGCCACGCATCGCGCGTGCCGATCCTTTCCCCGGACTCAATGCGGTACTCGGTGCCACCGGCAGCCGCTGGGCGGCGTTGAATGTGAAAGTGGCGCACTCACGCGCCACCGCGCTGATCCGCGCGCACCAGCAGCTTATCGCAGCGCAGCGTGCGGCGATGGACGTCTGCGGCGTGCGCGTCACCTACCTGTGTTCGGCACTGTGCAACTACAGCTTCAGCTTTGAAGCAGTGTTTCATTGGCAGGACAACTGGCAGCCATTGCATGCCGCCAAGCTGACGCCGGACGCGGCGGCCAAGCTGGCGTGCGGCCCGGACAATCCCACTGCGCGTGCGCTGGTGGCGGATCTGCGGCAACAGACCTGCGACCTGTTCGCCGAGCTCGGCGGTGCGTCCAACCAGATTGGGCGCACCTATCCTTTTCTTTCCGTGATGGACGATGCGCCCGCAGCGCTGCTGCGTGGCATCAAGCAGCAACTGGATCCGCAGACAAAGATGAACCCGGGCGTGTTGGAGCTTTGACCCGGAAGTTGTGGCAGGATTCTCTTACGACGTCTCTTGGGGAAGAACCGTCTTGATGCTGTGTCGTTCAACCAGATTGGGCTTGGGCCTGCTTGCCTTCGGGCTCTACGTACTGTCACCGTCAGCGCTGGCCATGGCCCAGTGTCCGGAAGAGTTCGAGCCGAAATCCATGGCCTTCTGGGCCCTGGGCTGGGGCGTGTTTGCTGCTTTTTTCCTCGGCGGCCTGGTGCTGTCGTTCCTGATGTTCCGCATCACCCGCGTGGCCGCGCGCGGGCCACGCTGGGCGCTGCGCATCGTCAGCATCCCGGCGATGCTGGCGATGTGGTTGCTGGGCGCCGGTATTTTTCTCGGCCAGTTCGTGCTGGCCTGCTGAGCCTCACGCGGCGGGGAACCACCACGGCGATGCCGTACCGTTGTTGATCAGCAAGGCACGCGCGCGCACGAAACGGCGGATCGAGGCCGTGCCCATGCGCGAACCGCCCATGCCGGACAGCTTGAAACTCTGCTTTTCGGCGGTCTGCACCATGCCGGTGAGGCAGGCGTCATTGATCGAGATGCCACCGGCCTGCAGCTGGCGCGCCACACGCTGGGCGCGCTCCGGGCTCTGCGTGAACACCGCCGCCGACAAGCCGAACTCGGTGGCGTTGGCACGGGCAATGGCTTCAGCTTCATCCGCCACCACCATCACCGGCAGGACGCTGGCAAAGCTCTCATCGGCAACCACGGCCATCTCGTCGGTGACATCCACCAACACCGTTGGCGGACACCAGACGCCACCCTGCTCGATCAGCTCACCACCAGTCAACGCGCGTGCGCCCTTGGCCTTGGCGTCGGCCAGTTGGCCGCGCACCAGTTCGACCTGCGAGGCCGCGATCACCGGACCGATCTGGCCCTGCTTGGGGTCCGGCCAGGCCAGCTCCAGTGCGGAAGCTTCCTTCACCAACGCGGCGATGAAGGCATCGGCCACCGGCGCTTCCACGTAGACGCGCTCGATCGACATGCAGCTCTGGCCGCCGTTGACGAAGCTGCCCCAGGCCAGTGCGCGTGCGGCATGTGCGATGTTGGCATCGGACAGCACCAGCGCCGGGTCCTTGCCACCCAGCTCCAACGAGGCCGGAATGAAGCGGCGCGCACAGGCTTCGCCCACCTTGCGGCCAGTGGCGACCGAACCGGTGAAGCAGATCTGGTCACTGGCCTCGATCACCGCCTGGCCGGTGGCACCGGCACCGGTGACCAGCTTGAACACCGCACCCAGACCCGCTTCGTCCAGGGCTTCACGCAACAGCGGCACGAAGCGCGAGGTGACCTCGCTGGGCTTGGCCAGGATGCTGCAGCCGGCGGCCAGCGCCGGCACGGCATCGATCAGGGTCAGCATCAGCGGGAAGTTCCACGGGCTGATCACGCCCACCACCGCATACGGCACCCAGGTCTGCTGGCTTTGGATGAAAGGGATGGCTTCCTGTTGGGCCGGCTTTTCCGCAAGACAGCCTGCGGCCTGCTGCGCCCAGCGGCGGATCGCGCCGACCGTGCCGTCCACTTCAATCTGCGATTCATGCCAGCGGCCGGTATCGGCCAGCAATGCATCGAGGAAGCCATCGCGACGCGCGACCAGCGCGTCGGCCAGGGCGCCCAGGCACGCGCAGCGTTCCTCGATGCTGCGCTCGGCCCAGGCCAGCTGCGCCTGGCGCAGCTGCGCGCCCAGCACGGCGACTTCGCTGGCGCTGGTGATCGGCAGCTCGCCGTCGGACAGCCCGGTGCGGGGGTTGCGCAGTGGCAGCGTGGTTGCGTCAGTCATTGCCCAGTACTCCGGCGCTCAACAGTGCATCAAGGGTGGCTTTCTGGCGGGCGGCAAAGTCGGCCCGCTGCGGGATCTTCAAGCTGTCGCCCTGCAGCAGGGCGTTGGGCTTCAAGGCGGTGCTGCCCAGGCCGGCATTGATTGCCGCCTGCGGCAAGCGCGAGAGGAAATTGCCCATGCCCGGGCGCAGCCGGCGGCGGCGCAGGCCGGCGATATCCAGGTCGGCATAGGCGGCCATCGACTCGCCGGTGCCGGCGGCGGACAGCACCCGGCCCTGGTCATCGACGATCTTGCTCATGCCATCGGCACTGCCCAGCGGGATGTCCACGCCACTGATGCCGGCGGTATTGGCCGAGACCACATAGGCCATGTTTTCCAGCGCGCGGGCGCGCTTGGCGATGTCCTTGGGGGTCAGTTCGGGGCTGCCGACTTCGCTGGTGGAATGCAGGAACACTTCGGCGCCACGCAGGCCCATCGCACGCGCGATTTCCGGATACAGGATTTCCTCCGAGGCGATGCAGGACAGGCGGCCGAGCGGCGTACGCGCCAC
The DNA here is from genome assembly GCF_002477705.1 of Stenotrophomonas sp. UBA7606. NCBI lineage: Bacteria > Pseudomonadati > Pseudomonadota > Gammaproteobacteria > Lysobacterales > Lysobacteraceae > Stenotrophomonas > Stenotrophomonas sp. UBA7606. Next base: position 27,661 of record NZ_DLJW01000106.1, read on the forward strand.
CGGGAACACGCCGTCGATGCCGTACACGTCCAGGTACTTGTCCCAGACATCATGCGGGCTGGGCGCGTACAGCGAGATCAGCCGGCGGTAGCGCAGGATCTGGTTGCCGCTGTCATCCAGGATCACCGAGGACTGGAAGTACAGCTCGGGGAAGTGCGGGTCGCGCTCGTAGGCGTTGGAACACAGGTAGACGCCGTTGTCCTGGGCGATGCGGCCCAGCTGCTCGTACTCGCTGCCATCCATCGCGAAGCAGCCCTTGGCTGCCCAGCCGGGGATGGTGTCGCCCAGCGGGTAGCTGGTGGCGAAGTATTCCGGCAGCACCACCAGCTTCAGGTCGGCGCCGATGAAGGCTTTGGAGGCGCGGATCTGGCGGCCGACGCGGGCGATGTTGTCGGCCACGGTGGCAGCGGCGTCCTCCGGCGTGGTGCAGGCATTGATGGCACGGCAGGTGGTCTGCAGTGCCAGCGCGCGATAGGCGTCGATCATGCGGCGTTACCTTCGGTAGCGGTGTCGTTGAGGATCTGGATGCGCGCGCCGTCGGCCAGCAGCACCCGGAAAGTGCCGGTGCCCGCACGCAGCGGCTTGATCGCGGTGTATTCGGGGCTGTGCCAGAACGCCAGCGCGGCGGCGCGGTCCGGCCACTGCGAGACCACGGTGCGGGCCGCGGCGTGCTCGCCCTCCAGGCTCTGTTGCTCGCCGCCCATCACCAGGTAGTGGCCGCCGTAGCGCGCCACCACCTCGGGGGTTGCGCGGGCATAGGCGGCAAAACGCTGCGGGTCGGTGATGTGGGCTTCGATGATCAGGTAGGCGGACATGGCGTACTCAGCTGAAGCGCGGGGCGCGCTTTTCCAGGAAGGCAGCGGCGCCTTCGACGAAATCGCAACTGCTGAAGGCATCGTTGAAGGCCGCATCGGCCTGGGCCAGATCGATGCTGGCGTCCCCCCCCAGGTGGCCGAGCACGGTCTTGATCGCCCGCCGCGCCTGGCCGGAGGTGGCCAGCAGTTGCTGGACATGTGCCTGTTCCACCGCTTGGATACCCTCCTCACCGGCCAACTGGCTGACCAACCCCCAGGCCTGTGCGGTCTGGGCATCGAGCAGGCGCCCGGTCAGCAGCATTTCGCGGGCGCGCGCCATGCCGACCGTATTGACCAACCGGCGGCTGTCGTCGGCGCTGTAAACTAATCCGAGCTTGGCTGGGGTGATGGCAAACCGGCTGCGGGCACTGGCAAGGCGCAGGTCACAGGCCAGCGCCAGGCCTAGGCCACCACCGACGCAGGCACCGTCGATGACGGCCAGGGTGGTCTGCGGCAGGCGTTGCAGCTTGAGCTGGGTGCGCTGGACCTGGGCATTGTTGGCGGCAAAGGCCGCCGGCGCTGCCAGCAACTGGCCCAGTTCGTCGATATCGGCACCGGCGCTGAAGGCACCCGGTACGCCGGAGATCACCACAATCTGGGCGTCACTGGCGGCAATTTCGTCCAGTGCGGCCTCGATCGCGGCCCAGTGGCGGGTGGCCAGGGCGTTGCGCTTGTCCGGTCGGTGGATACCGATGCGAGCGAGCGCTCCGTCACGGCTCCAGCAAATCACAGTGTCTTCAGTGATCATGATCTACCCTATTTGTCATATCGTTATAGCATTAAGCCAAAGGAGGGTGAAGCGACGATGTCCCAGGAGACGCTGGCCACATTGCTGAGTTCCAACGCGCACAAGCTGCTGCGCAACGACCTGCCGACGCCGCTTTACCACCAGATGTTCAGCCTGCTGCGTGATCGCATCCTCAATGGTGAGATCCCGCGCGGTGCACGTATCCCCACCGAGTTCGACCTGGCCGAAGGTTTCGGTGTATCGCGCATCACCGCCAAGCGGGCGCTGGACGAGCTGGCCGCCGAGGGTCTGGTCGAGCGCCGCCGTGGCAAGGGCACGCATGTCATCCACCGCTCGCGGCCCAAGCCCATGCACAGCCCCTTGACCGGGCTGCTGGAAAGCCTGGAGGTACTGGCCGAGCACACCAAGGTGCAACTGCTGCAGTTCCGCCGTGCGGTGCCGCCGGAGCCGATCCGGGCGCTGTTCGACACCGGCCCCCGCGATGTGCTGGTACACGCCATCCGCCTGCGCCTGCGTGGCGACACCCCGTTTGGCTACTACAACAGCTGGACCCGCACCGACCACCCGGACTTCAACGAGTCCAAGCTGGCCAACAGCTCGCGCCTGAAGCTGTTCCAGGCCGTGGGCATCCAGATCAAGCAGGTGGAACAGGTGCTGTCGGCGGTCAATGCCGATGCCATTGCCGCCATGCACCTGAAGGTGGAACCCGGCACCGCGCTGCTGTCGCTGGAACGCCGCTCCTATGACGGCGACGGCAACCTGGTCGACCTGCTGAGCGTGCAGTACCGCCCGGACCAGTTCACCTACCAGATGACACTGGATGTGGATGCTGGCGGGCATGACTGAGGCCTGCGCTGCCGCCTGAGGGCGGCAGGCCGCCGCAACTGCGCAATCAGAAGCACCCTCACCCCAACCCCTCTCCCGCAGGCGGGAGAGGGGCTGCTGCCTGCGCTCCCACAAGCCCCTCCCGTAGTGCCGAGCCATGCTCGGCAGACACGCTTCCCCGGTGTAGTGCCGAGCCATGCTCGGCAGACGCACTCCCCGGTAAAACCCCTTGCCGAGCATGGCTCGGCACTACATGGGTGACCCCGACGCTACCGTGGTGCGCGATACGACCAGCATCACTGGACAATTTGTCCGGACATATTGCAGGATCGGAACAGGTAGGACCTTTCCACGTTCCTGTTGCAGGAGTCCGGCATGTTGTCCGAAGTGAAGGCAGTTACCCTTGGCGTGAGCAACCTGCAGCAAGCCTGCGCCTTTTACGAAAACGCACTGGGCTATCGCGTGCAGACGCGCGCCGCGCTTGCCCCGGATCTGGCACCGCTATGGCGTTTTGATTCCAGCCTGCGTGGCGAGTACGCCATGCTTGCGCCCGATGATTCGGGCCTGGGAAGAATCCGCCTGGTTGCATTCGACGCGCCGGGCCAACGCCTGTGGAACGCCGGCAATCTCTACAACGGCAGTGGTTACTACGCGCTCAACTTCCGCTGCCGGGACGCCTTGGCCACCATGCAGGCCATTACCGCTGCCGGCGGCAGCAGTGCGCACGAACCCAGCTACTGGGAGGTCAGCGAGCAGGTCGCGGTGCGCGACTCGATCAACGACGATCCGGACGGTATCCGTCTTGACGTGTTCTCCTACGAAAAAGGCGGCGAACTGCGCGGCCCCCTGAACACCGATGTCAGCGTGGTGCAGACCATTGCCCTGGCAACCCGCGATGTAGCGCGTTCGGTTGCGTTCTATCGCGCCCTGGGCTTCGAGGTGCTGTTCGACCGCGTGCTCGATTTCCCCGAACTGCAGACCCTGCTCGGCACCGACCGGCCGGTGCGCATCCACAACGTCAACCTGATCAAGGACGGGCACATCGTGCCGGGACGGGTGGAAATGTTCGCCTACCTGGACATGGAGCACCTGCCGGATGCACCGCTGCGCGACCTCGCGGTGCCACCCAATATCGGCATCCTCTCGGCCACCCTGCTCAGCGATGCGCTGGACGCCGATGTGGCCCAGCTGCAACAGCTGGGTGCTGAACTGATCGCGCGTGCAGTATTGGATGTACCCGGGTTTGGCCCCTGCGCCATCGCCACCCTGCTGGGCCCGGACGGGGAACAGCTGGAGTTGCTGCAACCGGTGTGAGTAACCGGCGCAGCCGCTGCAAGGCGGCTGCGCCGCTGGCCATCAACGCGTCGCCAGGTCTGTCACCAGGGCCGCGCTGCGGCCTTGGTAGTCGTCCTGCGCATCCGCATGCACCGTCACCGGTACGCGCAAGGCTGACAAGCGCAGGCCGGTGTCGGCCACCGCTACCCCGGCGAATACCAGTGGCAGCTGCGCCCCCAGACGCAACAGCTCAACCACGTTGGCATGCACCTGCGCGGCATCCGGCGCGGCCACCAGACGGCGCGCTGCGGCACTGGCTGGCAGCCACGGCCACAGCAGGTGACGCTCCCGCTCCCATTGCCAGGCCTCGGCCATATGCCCGCCTGCGGCATGCAGCGCAGGGTCCGGCAGGCGCGCGAGCAGGCAGGCACATTCGTCCGCCTGCAACAGCCACGGTCTGTGCAAGGCGACTTCCGTAAGACGTGCGCCCAGGTAGGCCGCCAGGTCCGCTACGTAGGCTGCCGCCGCCTCGTATGCCTGCACCGCCACGGCCTGTCCGGGCACCACGTCCTCAAGCACCGCACACAGGGCAGTCTGCATGGTCTCCACCGTCAGTGGCGCGGTGATTTCCGCCGAGCCTGCATGGCCCGGCAACTCCACCGCTATCTGCGTGCGCGCATCGACCTGCAATACAGCTACCGGCAACGGTGCCTGCCCGGGCGAATGGATATGCAACACCGCACCGTTGCTGCCGCGGCGCAACCTTACCGCCACTTCGCCTACCGGCGTGTCGATGATGCGACGCGTCCAACCGTCCTTCTCGCGCGCAGCCAGCGGGACAGGCGCCAGCAGCGGCTGGGTGGACTGCTGCAGCAGGCTGTCCATGCGCCGATGCAGACCTTCAACACCATCGGGCTCTTCCTCGCTGCGGACATTGGCCGGCAGCGCCGGCAGCCGCGCGCGATGGCTCAGCAGCACGTCATCATGGCGGTAGATCAACCATGCCGGACACTGCAGCTCGGCCACACGTTGCCGTTGGGTGTAGCGGAACGCCGCACCGTAGCCGCTGCGGTAGTTGTCACCCACATCGAGGATGTCCATTGCAGCGTCGTGCGTGCCCTGCGTGTCATACGGTGGCAACGCGATCGCACACTCGGCCGATGGATCGCACCATGGGAAAAAGTACAGCTGCTCGCGCATGCGCGACCACAGCCAACGCAGGTGACCGCCATCCCAGCTGGGAACGAAGGGCGGCAGGTAGCGATCGGTATAGCGTGCGCGCTCGGCATCGTTGAACAAGGCATAGCCATCGATGATCAGACAGTGCAGACGCTCCGGTGCCCTCCACGCCAGGTGCATGCCGATCAGGCCACCGGTATGCATGCCGAACAATGCGAAGCGTTCGATGCCCAGCGCATCGGCCAGCTCCAGGGTGGCTTCGGCAAAGCGGTCAATGCCCGGTGCCGCATCGGCCAGTGGATCGGAATAGCCAAAGCCCGGCGTGTCCGGTGCGATCACGGTATAGCGATCAGCGAAGCGCTCGATCATCTGCAACCACATGCGCGAGTTCTGCGGTGATTGATGCAACAGCATCAACACCGGCCCCTGCCCTGCATAACGGTAGTGCACGGCGCGATCACCGATGCGGATGAACTGACGACGGCTGCGGGTGCTGTGCATGGTCGGACCCATTGGCGGATATGACTATTGTTATATCAATAATCTAATCAGGGTCGTGTGTGACCGTGCCCACGGTTTGCCGCACCTGGATGATGTGCTGCACCCGCAGCAATCAATCTTCAATTGACCTAACAACCAAACCTATAAGACAAACAATAAAGCCCATTAACTTTATATAAATTCTTTTGATTCATGTGGTTACAGTGGATTCAACACGTTCTTGCCGCATGTAAAAAACGTGCAATAGTCCGGTTGATTGTCCGGACAAATGGCGGAATACTCGTTAGGAAGCATTGATATATCTATATGTTGATGTTTTCCCCCCACCCGAACGAGCTTTTCCTTCATCACGCTACGAGGCGAGTCATGAAAGATGTTCTGTACCGGAGTGCTTTGACTGTTGCGATCATGACGGCCATCGGCAGCGGCGATGCCTACGCCCAGTCGTCTGACAAGGAAGCCGTGCAGCTGGACCAGGTCAGCGTGACCGCCCAGCGACGCGAAGAACAGATCCAGAAAACACCGCTCAGCATGAGCGTGATCAGCGGGCCGGCCCTGGACCGCATGCAGATCCAGCGCGTGGATGACGTCAAGTTCACCACGCCCAACATCATCATCGAACAGAACACCGGCACCAGCTCGGGCGCCAAGATCATCATGCGCGGCGTCGGCGCCGACGAGTCGATGTTCACCAACGACCCGGCCGTGGCGCTGTACATCGACGACGTCTACATCGCACGCCAGAACGGCGCCATGCTCGACCTCTACGACGTGGACCGCATCGAAGTACTGCGCGGCCCGCAAGGCACCCTGTACGGCCGCAATGCCACCGGCGGCGCCATCCGCTACATCTCGAAGAAGCCGACCGGCGAAGACAAGCTGGCCTTCGATGCCAGCGCCGGCAACCTCGGGCGGCTGGATGGCCGCGCCATGTTCGCCACCCGCATCGGCGAAACCCTGGACGTGTCGGCGGCCGTGCTCAGCCGCAACCGCGACGGCATCATGAAGGACCTGACCCATGACCGCATGGTCAACGACCAGAAGGTCGTGGCCGGGCGCGTGTCGCTGGCCAGCACCTGGGGTGAAGCCTCCTACGCTACCCTGAGCATCGACCGCCTGCGCGAGCGCTCCACCCCGGCCTGGGGTACCCCGGTGGCGTTGGACCCGAACACGGACAAGGTCACGCCCAAGCTGGGCAGCTTCTACAGGACCCGCACCGACACGCTCGGCATCAACGACCTGGACCAGTTCGGCGTCGCCCTGACCAACGAAACCGACTTCGGCGCATTCTCCTGGCGCAGCATCCTGCACTACCGCGAGCTGCAGCATCACTTCTACATGGACGTGGATGGCACCGAGCAGATGCGCTACCACCTGGAACAGGACCAGAAGCAGAACCAGCGCGGTTACGAGGCCCAGTTCACCTCGCAGACCGAAGGGCCGTTCAGCTGGGTGGCCGGTGTCTTCGCCTTCAAGGAGCACAACGACCAGCCCACCCGCAATGACATCTTCACCCGCGGTGGCACCAACTACGTCAAGCAGGACACCACCGCGTACGCGCTGTACGCACAGGGCGACTACAAGTTCACCGACAAGCTGACCTTCACCCTGGGCGGCCGCTACAGCTACGAGAACAAGGATTTCCTGGTGCGCTCGGTGAAGGCCAACGGTGACCCGAACTACAGCAAGGCGCTGGAGAAGAGCTGGAACCGCCCCGACTGGAAGGTGTTGCTGTCCTACGACTTCAACGACAACGTGATGGGCTATGCCAGCGTCACCACCGGCTTCAAGAGCGGCGGCTTCAACGGCCGCGGCACCACCTATGACACTGTCACCCCGGTGGATGCCGAGACCCTGCGCGCCTACGAAGTAGGCGTGAAGTCCACGCTGTGGGACAACCGCCTGCGTCTGAACGCCGACTACTACCGCCTGGATTACGACGGCATCCAGCTGACCGCGGTGAACTCCGATGGCGTGTTCGTGATGACCAATGCCACCGGTGCGTTGATCCAGGGCTTCGAGGTGGACGCCCAGGCACAGCTGACCAGCAAGCTGCGCGTGGATGCCAGCATCGGCACCATCGACGGTGAGTACAAGGACTATGCTGCGGTCAATGCGGCCTACTTCAAGGGCCGCTCGATGAAGAGTTCGCCGGACATGCAGTGGACCCTGGCAGCCACCTATGTGCAGCCGGTCGGCAACGCCGACCTGGTGTTCAGTGGCCAGGCCCGCCATACCGATGAGTACTACCAGAACCAGGACACCTCGCGGCTGATCATGACCCGCGCCAACACCGAGTACAACGCACGCATCTCCTACGAGCCGCGTGATGCCAACTGGTCGGTGGCTGCATGGGGCAAGAACCTGGGCAACGAGTTCTCCTCCACCGGTGGCTTTGATATTGCCGGCCTGGGCATCGGTGTGATCTACCCCAATGTGCCGCGCACCTACGGCCTCGAGCTCAAGTACCGCTTCTGGTAAGCACCACCACTTTGCCCCACACATCGCTCCCACACGGGAGCGATGTCTTTTGGAGACCACGATGGATTACCAACTGCTGTTGTTGTTGCACCTGTTGATCGGCGGCTACTGGCTGGGCGGCGACCTGGGTGTGTTCTACATCGCCGGCAAGATCGCCGACCCTGCGCAGCCGCTGCCGGTGCGCCTGTTCTCGGCAAAGGCCATGATGCTGCTGGACATGATCCCGCGTACCTGCCTGATCATGGCGCTGGGCACCGGGCTGACCGTGGCCACACAGGCCGGGCTGCTGCCGCTGCAGGGCTGGCTGTGGCTGGTATGGCTGGGCACGCTGGCGTGGCTGGGCCTGGCCTGGGCAGCCTTCCTCAAGGAACACTCGGCCGCCGGCCTGCGCATCGCGCGCGTGGATTTCTACCTGCGCCTGCTGGTGCTGGTCGGCTGCGTAGCCGCGGGCATCGATGCGTTGAGTGAGGGTGGCTTCATCGTGCAGAGCCGCTGGCTGGGTGCCAAGCTGATCCTGTTCGCCGGCATCATCAGCATGGGCTTGCTGGTGCGCATTCAACTGCGTCCGTTCGGCCCCTTGTTCGGCAAGGTGGTGACCGGCACGGCGAGTGATGCTGATCAGCAGTCGCTCAAGCAGCTGGTGGCGCGGGTGAAGATCCCGGTGCTGTGCATCTGGTTGATCATCCTGACCATCATGGTGCTGGGCAAGCTCAAGCCGTTCTGAATTCTGCCAGGTGACGTGCACGACAACGGCCCGCGCAAGCGGGCCTTTGTCGTTGTACAGCCCTACCCATGACCAACGTAGCCCGGGTAAGCGCACCCGGGGAAACATCGAAAGCGCGTAGCCTGATTGCTGTTGTAAGAGCGGCGTAAGCCGTGAAGCATGCAGATCGTCAGATGGCGCAACGCTCCGCAATTTCAGCTTCGCTGCTTACGCCGGTCCTGCAGCTGCGGCCCATTTCCCGGGTGCGCTGCGCTTGCCCGGGCTACGGTGACAGCGCGTCGACGTGATCGGGTGTGGCGAGCGGGGTGTCAAACCATTCCGCGCACCACGGCCGAATCCTGCCCTGATGCCTGCGCGCCCTCGCCTGCCGCATCAGCAAACGCCAGGCGCCGCTCGTCACGGACGAAGAACGAAGCCAGCAAACCAATCACCACCAGCACCGCGATCACCGTGAATGCGACGTGGTAGTTGCCGAAGTGATCGAACATCACCGCCGTCAGCCAGATGCCCAGACCCGCCGAGGTGGCGTCCATCAGCGAGATGGTGCCAAGGATCTTGCCGGCCGCGCTGAGCCCGAAGGCTTCGACGATCTGCAGCTGCAGTATCGCGTACAGCCCGCCCCAGCCTAGACCCATCACGATCAAGCCGGTCCACAACAGGCTGGCCTGCTGCAGGGCGATGATCACCGCGCCTACCGCCATCAGCGCCACGTTGCAGACAAATACCTTCTTGGAGGTGGTCACATCGGCCAGGAAGCCGAACAGGAACTTGCCGACCATGCCCAGCCCGAACAGCAGGAACATGCCATCGGCCGCCTGCTTGCCGTTGAAACCCAGGTCCTTCATGTTGAGGATCAGGTGCGAGGACAGCGACATGATTCCCCAGAACGTGGTCACCGCCACCAGTGCCAACGCCCAGAAAGTGCGCGTGCGCAGGGCCTGGCGATAACTCAGGTCCGGCAGCAGGCTGCAGCGCCCCGGACTGCTGGTGGCCACGGCCTGGCCCTCGCCCCAGCGCCGCAGGCCCTTGCCATCGGGTGAACGCACCAGTGCCAGGCACAACACGAACAGGGCCAGCGGGATAACCGCCATCAGCAGGAAACTGCCGCGCCAGCCATGCGCCGGCAACAAGGCGACGATGATCTTGGGCACCAGCATGCCCCCCAGGCTGCTGCCCACCAGCGCAATGCCCAGCGCGGTACCCCGGCGGGTCTGGAACCACTGCGAGACCATGATCACCGCCACGCTCAGGCCACTGCTCACCACCACCGCGGCAAAGCCGACATGGATCAGGTAGACATGGGCGATGGAATGCACCTGCGAGTAGGCCGCGTACAGGATCGCCAGCAGCACACTGCCGAACAGGGCCAAGCTGCGCACGCCAATGCGATCGATCAGCGCACCGACGAAGGGCGACAGCAGCGCCGCCAGCAGCAGGTTGAACATGTCGCGGAACTTGAGCTGGCCACGGCTCCAGCCGAACTCGTCCAGCAGTGACGGGTCGAAGGCGGTGATCCCGGTCATGGTCATGCCATTGGAGATCGCCAGCATCAGCATGGCCACGATGCAGATCAGCCACGGGTAGAAACGTTTCATCGGCACACCTGTTGCGTAAGGGTGAACGGGGAACGCATGCCACTACAACAATGTCCGGACAAAGAATGGCACAGAGCGGGCGCCGTATGTAGCCCGCAGCGGTGATTGCGGCACCGGTCAAATATAGTTATATAGTTATATCATTAAGATTATTCTGACTCTGCCAGAACCCTCGCCTTGGACCCGTTCACCACTCAATCCCTGGAGGGCATCCTCCGCCGCGACGTGCATGCGCCGCTCTACCACCAGCTGCAGGGCTTCCTGCGCGGGCTGATCGAGCGCGGCGAGATCGGCGACGGCGAGCAGTTGCCACGCGAGGAGGAACTGGCCAGGCGTCTGCGCATTTCGCGGGTCACCGTGCGCCAGGCCCTGCAGCTGCTGGCCGACGACGGCCTGCTGGTGCGCCAGCGCGGCCGCGGCACGCGGGTGGTCGGCGGCAAGGTGCGCACCTCCACCATCCCGATGCCGCTGAAGACCCCGCTGGGCGAGCTGATGCACAGCCTGGACACCCTGGCCGGCAACACCCAGGTGCGCCTGCTGGGCTGGGAACGGGTGGTACCGCCCGAGCCCATCCGCGAGCTGTTCGGCAGCGCGCCCGGCGAAACCCTGGTGCGCTGCGTGCGCGTGCGCAGCCGTCACGGCCACCCGTTCGGCTACTACGCCAGCTGGACCCGCACCGTGCACCCGGACTTCAACGCCGAGAACCTGGCCCATGGCTCGCGCATCGAGCTGTTCCGCCGTTGCGGCATCGATGTGGCCAGGGTGCAGCAGACCGTGTCGGCCCTACGCGTGGGCGCGCTGTCGGCCATGCACCTGCAGATGTCCACCGGCCAGGCAGTGATGACCCTGGAGCGGCGCTCGTTCAATGCCAACCAGCAATTGCAGGACCTGCTGGAAATCCAATACCGCCCTGACCAGCTGCGCTACCAGATGCGCCTGGATTACGAAGCCAACAACCCGGAGACGCCCGTTTGAGTGCGACTGTAAGTGCAACGCTTGCCGAAAAGATCCTCGCCCGTGCCTGCGGGCGTGAGACCGTGCGCGCGGGTGAAATCCTCACCGCCAGGCTCGACCTGCTGATGATGCACGACTCCGGCGGCCCACGGCGGGTGGCCTCGCGGCTGGAAAAGCTCGGCGCCAAGGTGTGGGACCCGGACAAGGTGGTGGTGGTATCGGACCACTTCGTGCCCGCCGTGGACATGGAAAGCGCCGACATCCTCGCCCTCACCCGCAAGTGGGCGCAGGCGCAGGGCGTTACCCACTACGACATGCTCGGCATCTGCCACGTGGTGCTGCAGGAACACGGCCATGTGCAGCCCGGCATGTTCTGCGTGGGCGGTGACTCGCACTCGCCCAGCGGCGGCGCGTTTGGCGCCTTCATGGTGGGCATGGGTGCCACCGACATCACCGGCGCCCTGGTCACCGGCGAAGTCTGGCTGCGCGTGCCGCAGACCACCCGCGTGCAACTCGATGGCAGGCTCGCCGCCGGCGTCAGCGCCAAGGACGTGATGCTGATGCTGTGCGGCCAGTACGGCATGGGCAACGAAGGCCAGGTCTTCGAGTACGGCGGCAGCGCCGTGCAGGCCATGCCGATGCATGAGCGCCTGACCCTGTGCAACATGGCCGCCGAACTGGGCGCGGAGACCGGCATCGTCGAGCCCGACGCAACCACGCTGGCCGCACTGGAACAGGCCGGCAAGCCCTTCCTCGGCGATCCTGCGCAGTGGCGCAGCGACGAGGGCGCCAACTACCTGCATCACTACCGTTACGACGCCGCGCAGATCGCACCGCACGTAGCCGCGCCGCACAGCCCGGCCAATAGCCGGCCGGTGGGCGAGCACGGCAAGGTCCGCATCGACCAGGCCTATATCGGTGCCTGCACCGGTGCCAAGCTCACCGACCTGCGCATGGCCGCCGAGGTATTGAAGGGCCGCCGGATCGCCAAGGGCACGCGCCTGCTGATCGCCCCGGCCTCGGTGGCAATGACCGCCCAGGCCACGGCCGAAGGCACCCTTGCCACCCTGACCGAAGCCGGTGCCATCCTGCTGCCATCCGGCTGCGGCGCCTGCGCCGGCATGGGTGCCGGCATGCTCAGCAGTGGCGAAGTCTGCATGTCCACCACGGCACGCAATTTCAAGGGCCGCATGGGCTCGGCCGATGCACAGGTCTACCTGGGCTCGCCGTACAGTGTTGCCGCCGCCGCGGTGAAGGGCGAAATCTGTGATCCGCGCGAACTGCTGGGAGTAGGCGCATGAATGTCCGTGGCAAGGCCTTCGTCTTCGGCGACCGCATCGACACCGATGTGCTGGCACCCGGCCCGTATATGCGCGAACCGATGCGCGTGCTCGCCAGCCACTGCCTGGAAGCGGTGGACCCGGCGTTCGCCAGCGAAGTGCGCCCTGGCGACATCGTGGTGGGCGGTGAATCCTTCGGCATTGGCTCCTCCCGCGAACAAGCGGTGCAGGCCCTGGCCGAACTGGGGGTGGGCGCCATCGTCGCCAAGTCGTTCGCGCGCATCTTCTACCGCAATGCACTCAACCTCGGCGTGCCGGCGTTGGTCTGCGCCGACCTGCAGGCCGCGCGTGGCGACGCGCTGGAAGTCCGCCCGGTCGAGGGCCGCATCATCAACCACAGCACCGGGCGCGAATTCGACTGTGAAAAAATCCCGCCCCAGCTGATGGAGATCGTCGCCGGTGGCGGCCTGATGCCCTGGCTGGAACGCAAACTGGCCGCGGAGCGCCGCACATGAAACAGGGCATCCTCCACGCCACCCTGATTGCCCGGGACCTGCAGCAGGTCTGCGATGCCTATGTCGGCCAACTGGCGATGCAGGTGCATCAGCGCACCACGCTGGATGCGGGCGATGCCGCCGCGCTGGGGCTGGCTGATCTTGTTGGCGTGCCGCTGGCGTGGCTGGCCAATAGCGCCGGCGAGCCGGTATTGCGGGTGATCGAGGACGCCTCGGCGGTTGTTGCCGAACCCATGTTCCGCCACGGCTGGTTGTCGCTGGAGGTGTTGGTGGGGGACATCGATACGCTGGCCGCCGGCCTGCATGCCCCCTTCAAGGTGCTGGGCCCTGCCGCCAATCTGGAACTGAGCGATGCCATCCGCGCCGCCCAGGTACTGGGCCCCTGCGGTGAGTTGCTTTACCTCACCCAGATCAAGGCGCAGGTGCCACCGTTCGACCTGCCGATGACCGACGCGACGGTTGCGAACACCTTTATCGGAGTGATGACCACGCCGGATCGCGAGGCCTCGCAGCGCGCCTGGTCGGCCCTGCTCGGCGCCAAGGGCTGGGCGTTCGACACCAGGATCACCGTGCTCAACCGCGCCTACGGCAAGCCGCTGGAAGGCCGCTACCCGGTCGCGGTGGTGCCGATGCCGGGGCAGTGCATGGTGGAGATCGATCAGGTGGAACTGCCAGCGATGGCCAACCTCAGGCATGCCGGGCAATACAGCCTGGCGCTGCGCCTGCCGGCTGTGGATGACACCGTGCTGCGTGAAGCCGGTTGGGCCGTGACGGTGACGGCTGAGCGGCGCAGTCTGCGTGGACCTGCCGGGGAGCATGTGGAGTTGCTGGCTGGGTGACGGGTGCTGGCTTGTTGCTGCCTGCAGGTAGAAGCAACAGCAATAGCGCAAAAGCACCCCTCCCCAACCCTCCCCTGCGCCAGGCGCAAGGGAGGGGGCAAACGCGGCACTGCGATGCACTGACAGAACGCAGCAAACAGCCCCCTCCCTTTGCCGCAGGCAAGGGGAGGGTTGGGGAGGGGTAGCTCCTGCTCTGCCCCTGCTGTTGCTTCACCACCCCATGACCTTTGCCATGTGTAACTGCCACTACACAGGCATAGCGTCAGCGCTTACTCACGCGCTTGAGGTAGAGCAATGCGGACCCTGACCCTGGCTGCAGCCATCGCCACGATCACCTGCTTGGGCATGGCAACGCCCGCCGCGGCGCAGGTCTCGCCGATGACGCCGGACATCACCGGCAAGAAGTTTGTCGCCCCGCAGCCCGCCCGCGATTTCGAGAAACGCGAGGTGATGGTCCCGATGCGCGATGGGGTCAAGCTGTATACGGTGATCATGATCCCCAAGGGCGCGCACAACGCGCCGATCCTGTTCACCCGCACGCCGTACAACGCCGCCGGCCGCGTCGACCGCACGCCGGGCGCGACGGGGCTGGTCGATGCGCTCGCACAGGGCGACACCGTGTTTGCCGAGGACGGCTATATCCGCGTATTCCAGGACGTGCGCGGCAAGTACGGCTCCGAAGGTGACTACGTGATGACGCGGCCACCGCGCGGCCCGCTCAACCCAAGCAAGATCGACCACAGCACCGACGCCTGGGACAGCATCGACTGGCTGGTCAAGCACCTGCCCGAATCCAACGGCAAGGTCGGCATGCTCGGTTCCTCCTACGAAGGTTTCACCGTGGTGATGGCCCTGCTTGATCCACATCCGGCACTGAAAGTCGCAGCGCCGGAGAGCCCGATGATCGACGGCTGGATGGGCGATGACTGGTTCCAGCACGGTGCGTATCGGCAGATCAACCTGGGCTACTTCACCGGCCAGATGACCGCGCGCGGCGCCGGTGCAAGAATCACCATGCCCGGCGGCGATGACTACAGCAGTTTCCTGCAGGCCGGTTCGGTCGGTGCCTTTGCCAAGGCGCAGGGGCTGGAGCAGATCCCGGCCTGGCACAAGGTCAGCCAGCACCCGGCCTATGACGCGTTCTGGCAGCAGCAGGCGCTGGACAAACTCCTGGCCAAGCTGCCGGAGATCCGCGTGCCCACCATGTGGGAACAAGGGCTGTGGGACCAGGAAGACATCTACGGCGCGCATACCGCCTGGGCGGCGCTGGAATCCAAGGACCACGACAACACCCGCAACTTCCTGGTGATCGGGCCGTGGCGGCACAGCGGTGCCAACTACAACGGCAGCGCGCTGGGCGCGTTGGATTTCAACGGCGACACCGCACTGCAGTGGCGGCGTGATGTGCTCAAGCCCTTCTTCGACCAGTACCTCAAGGACGGCGCGCCGGCCGCCAATACACCGCCGGTGTGGGTATACAACGCCGGCAGCAATCGCTGGGAGACCTACAACAACTGGCCGCAAAGCTGCACGCAAGGCTGCACCAGCAACGCACGCCGGCTCTATCTCAACACCGATGCGCAGCTGGACTTCAACAGCACCCGTACCGGCGCGCAGTACGCCGAGTACATCGCCGATCCGGCCAAGCCGGTGCCGTTCGTACCGCGCCCGGTCAACATGGGCGATCGCGATGTCTGGACCACCTGGCTGGTGCGCGACCAGCGCTTCGTCGATGGCCGTACCGATGTGCTCACCTATACCGGGCCGGTGCTGGACAAGCCAATGAAGCTGGCCGGCATCCCGCAGGTTCAATTGAGTGCTTCCACCTCTGGCAGCGACAGCGACTGGGTGGTCAAACTGATCGACGTCTACCCCGACCAATACCCGGACAACCCGAAGATGGCCGGCTACCAGTTGCCGCTGGCGGTCACCATTTTTCGTGGCCGTTACCGCGAGAGCTTCAGCCAGCCCAAGGCCATCACCCCCGACACACCGCAGACCTACACGTTCGACCTGCCCAACGTGAACCAGACCCTGCAACCCGGGCATCGTTTGATGGTGCAGGTGCAATCCAGCCTGTTCCCGCTCTACGACCGCAATCCACAGCAGTACGTGGACAATATTTTCTTTGCCCAGCCCGGCGACTACCGCAAGGCCACGCAGCGCATCTGGAACACCAGTGAGCACCCGAGCTTCATCAATTTGCCGGTGGTCGACTGATTCGCCTGCATCAGGCGATTCGGCGAACACGCTGATGTCACCTGCGCTGTCCGCTCTTGCCACATGCTTTGCAGGCGCTGTGCTATAGCCTGTTGCAGGCAACATTGCCTGCAACAGGAGCAGCCCGGATGAAGCCCAGAAGGCTGAGCAAGCGCAACATCATCCTGATCGGTGTGGTGATCATCGTGCTGGTGGTCATCGTCTCCATAGCACCGTGGTGATGGTCTGCGCCGCATGACATGACGCGGTGCGACACAGCGATGCATGCAAACGGATGACAAAGACGTTTCTGCGCATTCAGCCCTTGCCGCATCCTGTGCGCACCGCTATAGATGAATGGCTTGGTTCGGGGGGATCACATACCGGAGAAAGCGCAATGGAAAATGTAAAGCTGTTCCTGGAAGGCCCTGGCCGCCAGCGCAGGCTGGTAACGCTGCTGGCCACCGAGTCGCGACAGGTCGCCAAGGGCAGTTCGGATGGACGACGCGTTGCCACGCCCGGCATGAACAGGATCTGTTTCCATACGATGATCGATGAGGACGGCAACATCGCACGCCAGATCGATTTCGATGGCTATCGTTTCAAGTTCCAGGGCTCCAATCTGCCGTGGGATCTGGTGATTGCCTGAGCCCGGGGCGACGGAATCTTGCCAAACCCTGCACCTGCCCGTCACCGTTTGCACGCAGCGCGTTAATCGCAGTCCCTGCAGTATCGACAGTGAGCACCGTTGCTCGGTTTGGAGACGTGTCATGACCATCCGCAAGACGCAGCAGCTGCTGTTCGCAGGCGTTCTCGCCCTGGCATGCAGTGGTGCGGCCATTACCGCTCAGGCAGCAGGCCAGGCCATGCAGGGCCATGAATCCGAACAGCCCGGCACCGACACCTGGATCACCACCAAGGTAAAGGCCGAGTTGCTCACCACCAAGGATGTCTCCGGTCTGGAGATCAAGGTGGAAACGGTGAATGGCGTCGTGGCGCTGACTGGCACCGTTGCCAGCCAGGCAGAGGTGGATCGCGCAATCGCCGCTGCCAAGAGCGTGGAAGGCGTCACGCGCGTCGACTCGTCGGCGTTGACGGCGGCTGCACGCTGACACCGGCAGTGCATCCAATGCAGTTACCAAAGAGCGGCCCCTCAGGGGCCGCTCTTCTTTCTGTCAGGTTCATCGCCAGGTGCCTTCTTTGCGGGTGGCGACCTGCGTGTATCAGGCTGATGCGGCGGGGGCTCCTTGACCGGCACCCGCCTGGCCGGGTCATCATGGCCCGGTTGCCGTGGCGCGGTAACGCTCCGATGAACCGGGCCGCGGTGTTGTTGAGAGCCACACGACAGGTTCATTCTTCCTCGTCGTCGTGCTGCGGATTTTTCCTGGGTTGCTGCTGGTCCGGATTCTGCTGGGCCTGGCCTTGCTGCGGGTCACGTGGATCCCGGGCATCTCGCTGCGGAATGTTCTGTTGGCTGGACATGGCTTTCATCTCGTTGTCGCGGCTGGGATACCGCAGGCGAAGAGTGCGCCCGTGCCCGTTAGCGTCCAGTCCGGAAAATGTTGGGCCAGCCATGCACGCCGCTGAACGCATTGAGGGGTTCAGCGGCGCGTCGGCTTTGTATTGGCGGCAGCGTCGAGTGCCTTGACCACCTTTGACAGATCCTGGCGCACGCGCATGTAGTCGCCCCAGGGATGCGACTTCAACCGTACCATCCGCCGTGGTGCAGATACCAGGGTATAGGCATTGGCATGCTTCACCCGGCCCAGTTCTTCCCAGCGCAGCGGCATGGCAACGGGTGCACCCTCGCGGGCGCGCAGCGAGAAGGATGCGACGCTTGTCGCACCCCTGCCATTACGCAGGTAGTCGATGAATATCCGCCCTTTGCGTGCCTTCTTGCTGGCGGTGGCCACATAGGCCAGCGGGTCGGATGCCACCATCGCCTCGGCGAAGGCCCGTGCAAATGACTTTACCCCGGGCCAGGGGCAGGCAGGGCGCAATGGGACGACAACATGCAATCCCTTTCCGCCGGAAGTGCGCACGAAGGATTTCAATCCCATCGCCTGCAGGCGATCGCGTACGCACCGCGCAGCGGCGAGCATCTGTGCCCACGCCACCTGCGGCCCGGGGTCCAGATCAAAAACCAGCCTGTCTGCTTTGTCGGGCTGATCCGCCAGCGCGCCCCAAGGATGGAACTCGAGCGCATTGAACTGCACAAGCTCCAACAGGCCGGCCACATCATTCACCACCAGGTAGTCGGCATGCACGCCGTCCTCTTCCTGGAGCGGCAGCGCCTGCACATGCTGCATGCCTGCGGCCATGTGCTTCTGGAAGAAGCATGCCCGTTCTACCCCTTGTGGGCAGCGCACCACCGATAGCGGCCGGCCGGACAGCTCCGGCAGCAACCAGGGTGCCATCGCCTGGTAGTAGGCAAATACATCCGCCTTGCGCAGGCGCTCACCCGGGTACACGATGCGATCCGGGCTGCTGAGCACCACCTTCCCATCGGCATCGGTATCGGTATCCACTTCATCCTCACTGCCGCGCATCTTCGCCTCCTTCCCATGTGCGGTGCTGGCAAGGGGTTGCAGCTGCCCCAAGCCCTTGTCCAGGCGCAATGTCTTGAACGATGCCTGCCGCACCAGACCCTGGTTGCCCACGCCGTGATGGAAGACTTCAACAACTACACTGGGCTGCAGCCACTGCACGGATGCAGGCAGCGTATCCGGCACCTCCAACTCCGCTATCTTGCGCTTGAGCGGGGCGAAGCGCTGCTTCAGGTCCACCAGCTGATCCTGGCTGAAGCCACTACCGACCCGGCCGGCGTAGCGCCAGCCACCGGCGCCATCCGGGCTGGCAAGCAGCAAAGCGCCCATCGCGGCGCGGCTGCCTTTGGGCGCGGTATAACCGACAACGACAAACTCCTCGGACTGTCGTTGTTTGATCTTGCGCCAATCATCGCCCCTTCCGCTGCGGTAAGGCGCATCGGCACGCTTGCTGATGATCCCTTCCAATCCGCGCTGCGCCGCCACCTGCAGGGCGCGCTCGCCTGCCCCGGCCACGTGCGAGCTGTACACCAGCGGAGTGGGAACGCCGGCAAGCAGGCGCTGCAGCAGCTGTTTGCGGGCGTCCTGCCGACAACCACGCAGGTCCACATCGGCGAGCTGAAGCAGATCGAAGGCAACATAGGACAATGGCGCACGCCGCTCACCGGACAGTACCGCCTGCAGCAGGCCGAAATCCTGCTGCCGGCCCAGGCCTGCAACCAGCTCGCCGTCCACCAGCAGGTCCATGCCAAGCGCCTGCAATGCGGTAACGATATCGGGCAGCTTGTGCGTCCATTCACGCGCATTGCGCGACCACAGCCTTACCTTGCCTGCCACGCATTGCGCCAGCAACCGGTAGCCGTCCCACTTGGCCTCGTGCAGCCAGCGCTCTCCGGCCGGCACCGCATCCACCAGACGCGCCAGCTGCGGTGCCTGGAAGCGTGGCGCCGGCGCACCCGCTTTGGCGCCGGCGAGGGTGAGCGCGGCGTGCCGCAGGCGCGCGGATGTCTGCCGTCCACGACGTGCTGCAGCGGTGGGCTTGGGATCGGCCGGGCGTTCGGCCAACAGGTCATCCGCGTCGCGGGCCGCTGCATAGGTATCGTTTGCCTTGAACAGCAGCCACTGCGGCTTGCGCCCTGCCTTGCCGCTGCGCACCAGATGCCAGCCGCCCTTCAACCGCGTGCCGTCCAGTTCAAAGCGCAGATGCCCCTTGTCAAGCTGTGCCTGCGGGTCCCCATCGGTATGCCATGTGCCATGGTCGAAAATCGCGACATGGCCGGCGCCGTACTGGCCTGCAGGTATCTCACCTTCGAAGCGCGCGTAGTCCAGCGGGTGGTCTTCCACCTCCGCGGCAAGGCGTTTCACCGACGGATCCAGACTGGGCCCCTTGGGCACCGCCCAACTGCGCAGGGCATCCCCCACCTGCAGGCGGAAATCGTAGTGCCGGTGACTGGCATGATGCAGCTGCACCACGAAGATGGGCTGTTGGCGCAGGTGCTTTCCCGTGGCCGCCTGCGGCTCCGGCGTGATGCCGAAATGACGCTTGCGGCGGTATTCCTGCAGGCTCATGACGGCCCGTCCTGGAATGCCGGCAGCAGGCTGTTGCGCCTGTGCCACGCCCGCAGTTCGGCAGACAACGATGCCTCCAGCGGCAACTGCATGTAGACATAGGCGTCCAACGCATCACGCAGCGGCCGCAAGCCAGACTGCATACTTGCACAGGGCCAAAGCTGCGGCGGCCCGAATCTGGCCAGTGCAGCCTGCTCGCCACTGGCCAGATAGTCATGCTGTTGCGCAAGACGTTCGCCGACCCAGCGATGCAGGCAAGCATGCACGGTGAAACCCTGCGCCTGCAGCGTGCCGCGCAGGTCCGCAAGCGCGGCCGATGCGCCG
Organism: Stenotrophomonas sp. UBA7606; assembly: GCF_002477705.1. Classification (NCBI taxonomy): domain Bacteria; kingdom Pseudomonadati; phylum Pseudomonadota; class Gammaproteobacteria; order Lysobacterales; family Lysobacteraceae; genus Stenotrophomonas; species Stenotrophomonas sp. UBA7606. Next base: position 48,069 of record NZ_DLJW01000106.1, read on the forward strand.
CGCAACCATTCCGTGTGCCCACCGGCCCGGGCTGGGACCCCCAACGGAGGGGGGGCAGCATGTATACGCAGCTGGCGCTTCCACTGCGTTTCCCAGCCCCGCGCTTCCTGTTCCGTATCGGCCTCCACCAGCCAGCCCTGCGCCAGGTCGAAGAACTCGTAGTAGCGCGATGAGAAGGCGCGCATCCGTGTCATGGGATCAGCGGCGATACCCAGCTTGGCATGGTCCTCGTAGGCGCAAGGCAGCAGGTAAAGGAAGGTGCGTCCACGCAGGCGCCTGCCTGAACTGACCAACGATGGTTGCCCGGTCGCGGCGCCCATGATCACCGCGCCGCCGACTTGCGCGGCGCCCGGGTTGCCTTCTTTCCTGTCTTCTTCGCTGTTTTCGCGGATGCCTTTGTGACCGCGGCTGCCTTGCCTGCCGGTGCGCGCTTGCGGGCAGGCGTTCGCTTGTTCTCATCCAGGCTCTTCTGCAGCAGCGACATGAAATCAACCACATTGGTGGCAGCGTCCTCCTGCTCGGGCACCTGCTCATCGCGGATGCGGGTAGTGGCCCCTTTGGCCTTGAGCCGCTTGCGGATGATGGCCTGCAACCGCTTGCGGAACTCGTCCTCGTAGTTTTCCGGTTGCCACGCCGTGGTCATCGACTGGATGAGGCTGGCGGCCATTTCCACCTCGCGCGCACTGATGCGGAAATCCGCCGGTTTGCCAACCGGCAACTTGTAGTCGGACGGCTCCACCAGTTCCTGCGGATAGCGCAGCATCAGCAACACCAACGCATCTTCTTCCGGCGCGACTGCGCAAAGGTATTCACGGGTACGGATGACCACGCGAGCAACACCTACCTTTCCGGTCTTCTTCAGCGTCTCTCGCAACAATACGTACCCTTTTTCGGCCTTCTTCCCGGGCACCAGCACATAAGGCTTCTCATAGAAGCGCAGTCCTATGGCTTCGCGCTCGACAAAGGCCTCCACATCAATGGACTCATGCGTCTGCGGTGCCGCCGAGGCGATGTCTTCCTTCTCGACGACCACATAGCTGCCCTTGTCGTACTCGAATGCCTTGATGATGTCCTTCCACGGCACTTCTTCACCGGTTTCCGCATTCACCCGCTCGAAGCGGATGGGCTTCTTGTCGCGCGAGTCCAGCATGCGGAAGCTGATATCCACCCGCCGCTCCCCGCTCATCAACGACACGGGCACATTGAGCAGGCCAAACGACAGGGTGCCACTCCAGATAGGGCGTGCCATGGGACCAACCTTGTTTCGAATCCCCTGCAACGCTCACCCCAACGCAGGAAATCCCACGTGAAGAAAGAACCCGGCCCGTTCACGCGTTGGACAACCAACCACGGTCGGGCCCGGCAGCCACTTTCCCGGGGTCGGCAGGCATGGCACCGTCATTGCCGGTTCACTCTTGCGGCAGTCAAGCTGCCGACAGCCAACCTGCCAACAACCATGGCCGCAGGATTCGTACGTCCCCATGCGCGGATGCCACGGAGATTGCTGCGTGGCCGATCACAGCCGAGCCATGATCTACCGCCGCGCCCCCGCCCTAGCGAAGCCGGAACTGCACCGGCGTGGTCACCTCTATCTCCTGACCGGGCACCTCGGCCGGTGGCGGTGGCAGCGGGCTTGCACGCAGCACGGCGGCCACTGCTTCCTCGTCCAGCGCCGGGTATCCGCTGCCACCGGCCAGCTGCGCGGACAGCACCGTACCGCGTCGGTCCACCGTATAGCGCACCTGCGCAACACCCTCATATCGCCTGCGTTGTGCGGCGCGTGGGTAACGTTTGAAAGCCTGCAAGTGCCCCAACAGGCGCGACTGCCAGTCGGCGGACGCGGGCGTATTGCCACCTACGCTGGAAGCGGGCGCCGCCGTTGTCGCCGCCACATCCGCCTCGCTGTGCGCCGGTGCACTTGCCTGTGCTGCCTGCGATGAGGACTGCGCGGGCTCGGCCGTGGCGTGCTGTGCATCGGTCTGCCCAGGGTCATGGCGGGCCATGGCAACACGCGCGGGAATCGATGGCAGCGGTGGCATGGCAGGTGAAACCTGCTCCCTCGCGCTCTGCTGCGCGGTGGCAGAATCCTGCTGCAGCGGGCCTGGCGCCAGCTCACTGCGCGCGGCCGCCACCGCGGTTGGCAGCGGTGCCAGCTCAAGCATCACCGCCTGCGGTGCCGCGTTGGGTATCACCACCAGCCGATCGCTGGGCCAGAGCAGGTGCAGCGCAATCAGCAACGCATGTACCAAAAGCACCACCAATAGACTGCCGGCCCAACGCACTGCAGGCGGCATCGGCGACCGGGCCGTCATTGCCTGCCCTGCTCCTGCGCGACCAGCGCCACCTTCAGGTAACCCGCTTGGCGCAGCTGATCCATCAGCTGCATCAGCTCGCCATAGGCAACGCGCTGATCCGCGCGTACAAACACCCGTTGCTCCCGGTTGCTGCCAGACAGCAGATCAAGCTGCTGGGCCAGCTGGTCACGGGCAACGTATGCGTCATTGAGGCTGAGCGTGCGGTCCGCCGCCAACGTGACCTGCAGCGGGGTGTCCGGGTCCGGCGGCGTCTGCTGGCTGCTTACCGGCAGTTCCACCGGCAGGGACACCGTCGCCAGCGGTGCCGCCACCATGAAGATGATCAGCAGTACCAACATCACGTCGATGAAGGGCGTGACGTTGATCTCGTGGTTCTCTTCCAGCTCACTGTGCTCTTCGTGGTTTCTGCGCGCCATCGTGTTGCCCCTCAGCGGACCGGCGCGTCGCCGGCGCCCTTACCGGGCATGCCCTGGCGGTCCAGGTCACGCGAGAACAGGCGCTCCACACCAGCGGACAGGTCACCGAGCTCGGCACGTGCGGCGGTCAAGCGGCGCCCGAAGTAGTTGTAGATGACCACCGCGGGAATCGCCGCAACCAGGCCCAACGCGGTGGCCAGCAATGCCTCAGCGATGCCCGGCGCAACCACGGCCAGGTTGGTTGCGTTGGCATGCGCAATACCCACGAAGCTGTTCATGATGCCCCAGACCGTTCCCAGCAATCCCACGAAAGGTGCGGTTGCACCGATGGTGGCCAGCACTCCGGTACCGCGCCGCAGTTGTCTGGCATGGGCCAGCTCGGCGCGTTCAAGCCGCGAGGCCAGGCGTTCCTTCATTGCCGCCTTGTCGCTCAAGCCGCTTGATCGCTGCAACTCGTCCTGCGCGTGATCCAGCAGACGGCGGCCAATCCCGGCATCCAGCACGTTGGCGTCCGCCAGCTGCTCGGCCTGCAGTACACCATTGCAGGCATGCCGAAGCTCGCGCTGCGCCGAACGCAATTCCATGCCCTTGGCCAGCAGCACGGTCCAGGTCAACAACGAAGCCAACGCCAGCACCACCATGATGGTCTGCACCACCGGGTCGGCATGCACGAACATCTGCCAAGGACTGAGGTCGGGAGGGAGCTGGTTTGTCACGGATGACATCGGCGGATCCATTGGAAAAGGGAGAAGGGGAGTGACAGCAGGCGATGGTTGGCGTCACGCTCAAGGCTCGGGCTTGCGCCATAGCCAGAGCAGGACACAGGCCATGCACAGGACGATGAAGTACACACTGGGCCGATGGGGGATGGTCAGGGCGGCGAAGGTGCCGGCGGCGCACATCGATGCCGTTGCCGCCCATTTCGCCCGCCGTGGCAGCTTGCCGCTTTGCCACTGCAGCAGCAGTGGCCCCAGCAACCGGTTGCGCAGGATCCAGGCGTGCAGGCGTGGCGAGCTGCGCGCGGCTGCCCACGCTGCCAGCAGCACGAACTCGGTGGTGGGCAGCCCCGGTGTCACCACGCCGATGAAGGCAATGCCCAGGCACAGCACTGCAAGCAGCTGCAACAAGGCGCGCTGCAACCTGCCGCGCCGTGGCTTGGCGGGGCGCATGGTCAGCGGACGCATCGCTTGATGCAGCGGCTGCCGGTGCTGCAAGCCACAATGCCGCTCACGCCGGCGATGCCTGCGTATCGGCAACCCGTGGCAGTTCCTGCTCGACGTAGCCGCGCACGGTGACAAACGCCTGGCATGCACCGTCGATGACCTGCTGCTCCTGCAGATCATCCATGACGATGCTGTCCAAGGCCTGGGTGAACTGCCGCCAATGCCGTGCCGCACCTTCCGGATGCCCCGCCAGGTGACCGGCGCCGAAGCCCCGGTGCAGGCCCAACTGGTCGCGCGCCATCTTGAACAGCACCGTCCCGCCGAGGTTGGAGCCCTCGGCCACGTACAACCAGCCCAGCGAGTGCCAAATGCCTTGACCGAGCGTCGCTGGCGGCGCGCCGGGTTCCGGCACCCCGTGGCCAAGGTCGGACAGGTCATTGGCGATCTTCAGCAGTCTTGCGCGCTCGGCCAGTGCCGGCAGCAGCGCCGCCAGGGCTGCATCGGCATACAGGTGCTCGATGTCGCGGTGAAAGCGGTACTGCACACGCAGGAAGCCGGCAAAGTGCTCCCTGCTGGCAAAGATGTCGGCCGCCATGATGCGTTTGTCCAGCGCATCATGTGTCTGGTGTGTCGCGGTTTTCAGGCGCTGGCTGCGGGGTGCATTGAGGCAGACGATGGGCGCGTTCATGGGGGTCTCCGGTAAAGGTCAAAAGCCTCGTTCCAGCTTCAGGCTGGCAACGTTCTTGTCGTAGCTGTACAACCAGCCCACCGTGCTGCGGGCGACGGTGCGGCGCAGGGTAAGCACCGGCACGAAACCGGCCATGGCCCAGCGGCTGGCCTTGATCACCAGCGTGTAGTTCTGCTCGGTGTCTTCGCGCCGTTTGTCCAGCAGGGCGTTGAAGGCGTCATGGCGACGTTCCCGCAGCGAGGCCATCACCGTGGTGGCAAAGCCCTCGGGCCATTGCAGTACCGCGCCGGTACGCAGGCCCCGCTGCAGGTAGGCATTGACGCCTTGCCTTGCGCCGCTGTCGGCAAGATCACCGCCAGCGAACAGCGTCCACTGCTCGTTCAAGGCATTGAAATAGGTAAGCGACAGCGTGTTCTGGCTGCCGTCGTAGTTGTCGGCAAGACCGCCATTGCGGTACCGCAGCGCTTTGCTGTCGGCTTCGAGGCGCAGCAGGTGGCGGGGCCGCGGCGTCCAGCTCCACTCCGCATGTGCGCCCCAACCGGCGTACAGGGTCTGCCTGCCCCACCGGTAATAGTCGAAGGTGGGAGCCAGCGACAGCCGGTGGCTGGCGCTGCGGTAGCTGTAGCCGGCCTGTGCGGCGAAGCTGGCCTCGTTGTAGGCGCCAGCGTCCCGGTAGAGCTGCCCGTACAGCAGCGAGCGCAGGTATACGCCGTGATGCCCTGCCACGGCCGCGCGCCTTGCCAATGTGGCGTCGTATTCCACGCCGCTGCCGCTGAGCGCAGCCGGTGTCTGCCGGTCCAGCAGGCATTCGCTGCCCAGCTGGTAAAGGCAGATGCGGCTGGCCGAACTGCGGTTGAGGTTGTCATTCCACTGCGGCCCCAACGCCACGGAGCCCTCCCAGCGGCTGCGGTTGCGCAATGCCTGCTGGAACAGTGCCACGGTCCCGCGTACACCGGCGCTGCGCGCGTCTTCCACCGCCAGCGATGCCTGGATGCTGTCGAACAGCGCAGCCGCTTCCCTGTCCTGCTGGTCCTCGAACAAGGTGCGCGCCAGCTCCAGCCGCGCCAGCATGAAGTCCGGCTGCAAGGCCAGCAGCGCAGTGAACTCGGCAATGGCCCGTGCATGTTCATCATCGACACGGTGCAGCAATCCCTGTGCGTAATGCAGCAGCAACGGATCATGATCGGCAAGCTGCCGGTATTCCTGCAGGAAGCCACGGGCCAACGTCCACTGCCGTTGCGCCAGCATCAGGTACAGGGCCTGGCCGACATCATTGGCCGTGTTCTCCACGCGGTAAGTCTTGCCATCGACCGTCAACGTGGGCCGATCACCGGCCGTGGCCTGCTCCAGCAGCTGTTGTTCGCGTTGCAGTGACTGCTGGCGTGCGCCCTGTTCCAACAAACGCCGGGTATCGTCCTGGGCATGCGCCCTGCCCGCGACCAGCAACAGCAACAGCAGCACGTGCAACCCGGCGAGCACCCGGACAGCAGGGAGACCGGCAGCCTTGTCAGCAACCGTGCCAGCCATCAATGGTAAGTGGATCCTGTACATCGTTCCTGCCGGGTCCGGCGTCATTCAGGGCCAAAGGCAGGGGCGGCGTCCGCCAGCCCCTGCCGGTCATGCAAGCGCATCCGTTCTCCTTGGGGTACACGCAGCTGCAGCTGCCCTTGCCTGGGGAGAGCCGGGGTCAGTTCTTGCTGCCGCCGAACGCAGTGTTCTTGCTGGTGTCGGCAAACTTCACCGTGCCGGCCACGGCCGAGGCACCGGTGCCGAAGAAGTCACCATTCAGGCTGCCATTGCTGCCGGCAACACTGGCCACGCCGACGTTGCTGGCAGCAAGCTGCACGCGCGCGCCGTTGACCGAGATGGTGCCGCCGGTGAAGTTGATGTCACCGCTGGAGCTGGCCGTGTACGCGCCGAAGTTGGCAGTCAAGGTGCTGCCCGGCAGGCTGGCGCCGGTGCCGGCGTAGGCGTTGTTGATCGACTTGACGCTGTAGGTGGCCGTACCGGTGGGCAGGGTGGTGGCGACATTGCCCGCTTCGCCGGCGTAATACGCGGTGTGCTGCGGGCTGGAGGTGCTGCCGGTGTTGGACCACTCACCGAAGTACACTGCCTGGGAGCCGACCTGGGCGAAGTTGAAGTAGCCCAGGCTGGCGTGGCTGGGGGGCATCATCGCGGTGGTGATGCGGGTGATCTTCGGGTCGGCTGCCGTACCGGCACCACTGGTCGCACCCATGCCCTGCAACCCGGCAAAGCTCACCAGGGTGCCGCCGTAGAACGCCTTCACACCAATGGCCGGGTCACCCTTCTGGCCACCGTGATCATCCGAAGGACCACCGCTGCCACCCAGCACGATATAGCTCTCATTGGTGCTGCCAGAGCGCACGTCGGCGTTGGCTGCACCGGCGACGGCGCCCAGCGACAATACAAGCATCGACAAACCGATAATCTTCATCATCAAACTCCACAGTTGGGTTGGTGCTGCAAGGGGTGGGGAATCCCTTCCCCGCTGTTTCTGCTCCGTTGTGCGGCGCTCAGAACCTGTAACCCAGGCTCAGCTTCAAGGTGCGGCCCGGTGCGGCCAGGGCCGACCGCGTCAATGGGTCGATGTAGTAGAGGTTGCTCAGGTTGGTGCCGATCAGCTCGATGCTCATCGCCGCGGTGGGCCGGTACGACACATAGGCGTCATAGGTGAGGATGCGGCCCCATTGCATCGGCGTATTGGCGTAGTACGGCACCATGGTCTGGGTGCCGTAGTTGTCCTTGTAGGGATTGTCGAAGGCGCTGTAGTAGACGCCGCGCGCGCCCAGCTCCAGGCGCTTGTCCAGCAGGCGTATGCCCAGGGCGGTGTTCACCGTCCAATCCGGAATGGCCTGGGTCACCAGGTAGCCGCCGACAAAGCCGCCATCGACGCAGTTCCTGACCGCGCCAAGCAGCGGTGAGAGCTGCACGGCCGTGCTTTCATCACAGACGCTGTTCTCGAACGTATGCGCTGCGCTGAGGTCCACAAACAAGCGGCCATTGTCGTAACGGCTCTGCATCTCGATGCCGCGGATGGTCTGCTTGTCGATGTTGCTGAACATCAGGTTGGGGCTGCGCTCGATCACGTCGCGGGTGCGGTGGTGGTAGTACGCCAGCTTGACGTCGGCATGGCCGTCCTCACCCGTGCGCAGCAGGCCCGACAGGTCATGCACATAGCCCAGCTCGTAGCTGTAGACGTGCTCCGGCTTGAGCTGCGACGAGGGGATGGCTGCCGAGAACCCGAGCGTGGCCTCGAACATGCTCGGGTAGCGGCGCGTCTGGTTGTGCAGCAGGTAGATGCGCGCGTCGTCGCTGAGGTGGAACGCCGCTGACAGCGACGGCGCCCAGTCGCCGCCCTTGCTGTGCTGGGCCGCATTCAACTGCCGCATCGGCGGCGCGTTCTGCAGTTGGGTGGAACCCCGCGACGCGCTGGCCATCTTGTAGGTGACGCCATCCAGCGTCCCGTTGAGGAAGATGTTGTCCGCGCGCGAATAGCGGCCGTTCTCGTCCGCCAGCCAGAGGCTGTCATGGCGCTGGTTGAACACGGTGAAGTCCATCGCGTGCTCAAGCGCGTCGCCGCTGTAGCCATCGGCGATGAACTGGTCGCGCAACGCCTGGATCTGGGCGGCACTGAGCGCCGGATCGGCGGTGTAGTAGCTCATGCCGTAGTAGGTGTATTCGCTGCGCTGGCTGAAGTTGGTGTAGCCCGCCGCATCCATCCCACGCACGAAGTCATCCACCGCCCAGAACGATTGATAGCGCAGGCCAGCAGCGACGTTGAGGCGATCGGTCGGCTGCCATTCGAGCTTCATGCTGAACTCTTTTTCCGCCCGGCGTCCGGCGCGCGGCAGCATGCGCGAGGTGGCATTGATGGCCGTGTCCCAATAGCTGTCGTCCGAGCGCAGCGATTCATGCTGGTAGCTGCCGGCCAAGGTCAATTGGATATCGTCCGCCAGTGCGATGACATTGCTGACTGTGACGCCCTTGCGGGTGTTGTCGGCATTGGCAACGGCGGTGTTGCGCAGGTAGTCACTGTTGACGTTGCGGCCGCCGGTTCCACTGGTGTTGGGCTCGATGTAGCCACTGGGGTCGTTGGGCCGCCCGCCACTGCTGTAGGTATCGCTGACGGTGTCGGTCTGCCACAGGCTGGCGTACAGATCGATCCAGCGGCTGCCCTGCGGCTGCCAACGGTATTCGAGGTTGTAGGCCTTCGCATCGACCCGGCTCAGCGGCCACTGCGGCACACCATTGGTGGAGGTATCCACCCAGGCGATACGCGAGGGCATGATGTCGCCGTAGTGCGACAAGGTATCGCGCAGGCCCAGCTGCAGCACCTGGTCGTCGCTGATGCGGTAGGTGAGTTTGCCCAGCCAGGATTCCATCTGGCTGGAGGTATTGGGCACTTCATCACCGGGTCGGTAGATGTTGGCCAGGAAAGGAATGTAGTCCCAGCCATCGGTCGCCGGCTTGGAGTAGTAGCCCGCATCTTTCTTACCGGCAAAGTGGTTACCCTTTTCCCGATAGGCATATGCAGCCAGCACGTCCAGATGCTCGCTGCGCCAGCCCAGTGCAACCCGGTAGGCCTGGTCGTCACCGGACAGCAGATGGTTGCTGCCCTCGCCGCGTGGCTTCACGTACAGGCTGGGGTCGTAGTAGTTCCAGGTCGCGGTTGGCCAGCCTTCCATCTGGCGCCAGTTCTGCCCAGTCAGCAGCGTGGGGATGCGCGGTGATATCGCGTTGTTGCTGCCTTCCAGCTTGACCTCGCCGCCAAAACCTTCGCCCTCGCCAAGGATGTCGCCGACGTCGAGGGTGTTGATCACCACCGCACCACCGACCGAGGTGCTGACGTTGCGCTGCAGCTGCGGCCCCTTGATGACCTGGATGCCGCCGATCAGGTTGGGATCGATGTAGTTGCGGTTGTTGGCCCCCATGTAGCCGCGCCACACCGTCAATGCCTGCTCGGTGCCGTCGATGCGCACCGGGATGCGCCCGGGGCCCTGGATGCCACGGATGTTGGGGTCCAGCGCACCGCTGTTGCGGGCATCGCCGCTGTAAACGTTGACCATGCCCTTGAACACATCCGCAGGCGCGGCCCCCTTGTAACGCTCTATCTGCTGCTTGCCGGCATAGACCGAGGAAAGATCCAGGTCATACACCGCATCACCGCCCTGACGGTCGCGCTCTGCACCCTGCGCTGCCCCGGCGCGGTGGCCCGCGACATTCAAGGTGCCTGTGACCACGCCATCGGCTGTGGACACTGCCGGGGCTGCGCGACTGACCACCACCGTGCCCGGCTCACGCCACTGCCAGCTCAAGCCGCTGCGGGCCAGCACGGTAGCCAGTGCCTGGTCCACGCTGTAACGGCCGGACAAGGCATCGGCCTGCAGGCCGCCCACATCATCGGAGGCAAACAGGATGCGGATGCCTGCCTGGTCGGCAAGCCGGGTCAGGGCAACATCCAACGGCTGCGCGGGCAGCTGCAGGTTCACCGCCGCCGGCGCGGAGGCGCCGGAAGATTGCGCCAATACCGGCGGGGTAACGGCCAGCAGGATGCTGGCGGCCAGGGAGGACAGCAGAAGGGGCCTGCGGCCAGGGAGGGGAAGGGAGCGCATGGTTCCTGTCGGTCTGGAAGGAGTTCCACGGTCATGGACCGAGGTATTGATGAGAACGACTCTCATTCCTATAGACGAACCGGCGCGGCAGAACTTGCAGCGCCAAACCACTTTTTCCTTGTAGGACTATCGCCAGGTACAGCGACCGAGCGCGCGAGCCGGCAACATGTTCAGCGGATCACATGCAGCAATGGCAGGTTTACCAGCTCGGCCCCGGCCAGTGCCGCCACTGCACGCAGCAGCGCCGGCAGATCGTCCAGTGCAAACACTCCGCTGAGCCGCAACTGCTGCAGGCGGTCCCCGACAATCACCACGCGACCACGCAGGTAACGCTCCAGTTCCAACGCGATGTCCTGCAGCGGCTGCTGGTTGAAGATCAACTTGCCGCGCGTCCACGCCGTGGCGGCGTCCGCGTCCAGGTTCTCCCGCAGACCAAGCATGCCCTTGTTGAACAGCAGCCGCTGATTGGCGGCCAGGGCCATCGTGCCGGCGATCGCACTGAGCTCGACCACACCGGCAACTACCGTCAACACGCTGTGCCCACCGTGTTGATGCAACGAAAAGCGCGCGTCGCGGCTGCGCAGCTGCCCATCACGCGCATTGACGGTGAACGGCAACACGCCGCCCGCCGCCACCTCCACGAACAGTTCACCGGTATCCAGCGCCACTTGACGCTGCTGTGCACCGAACTGCATCGACACCGCACTGGCGGTGTTGAGCCAGGCCCGGGAGCCATCGGGCAAGGCCAGTTGCAGGCGTTGACCGGGCGCCGTGCGCTGGTCCGCAAGCGCGGCACCGCCGAGCCCCAGTACGCCCACCCCGGCCAACGCAGCGGCCGACGCGCCGCCCAGCAACAGGCCACGGCGGCTGATGCCACGGGCTGGCGATGTGGCCAGCACCTGCACCATCTGCTGGTGCTCGCGCGCGAGCCGGGTATCCGCGACCGCCTGCAGCAGGCCCTGCGCCTGCTGCCATGCCTGGCGATGGGCGGGCGAGCGCGCGCACCACTGGCTGAATGCCTGGCGCTCGTCGGCACTGGGCCTGCCACCCAGGCGCACCAGCCAATCGATGGCCTCGTCGTCGATGGCGCTGTTTCGGGAACGGAATCTGTCAGGCATGAAGGCGTGGCATCAAGGGCTGCGCGAAGGTGTGTGAAGTGGGAATCACACCCCACACCCTGTAGACGAATGGACAACGCCGGAATTGCAGCGGCCGGCGTGGTATCGATCATTCTTTCTGCAACTGGCTCCGGCAATGGCGCAGCGCCTGACCGATGTACTTGGCCACCATGCTTTCGGAAACCCCCAGCCTGCGTGCGATCTGCGCGTGCGACAGACCATCCACGCGGAACATCAGCAGTGCCAGGCGGCTGTTGGGCGGCAACTGCCGCAGCGCGTGATCCAGCCGCCGCAACTGTTCGTTCCCCACCGCGTGCTGCTGCGGTCCCGGCCCCGGGTCAGGCAACGACGCTTCCGGCTCACCGTGGCCCTGGGTCCGCTGCTCGCGCCGCACCGCGTCGATGGCCAGGTTGCTGGCAACGCGATAGATGAAAGCGCGGCCGTCCTGGATGCGTGCGTCTTCGTTGCGGGCATCGGCGTCGAGCAGGCGTATATAGGTGTCCTGCATGACATCCTCGGCCCGCTCACGATTGCCCGTGCGCCGCTGCAGATGGCGCGCAAGTTCGTCATAGAGGGCAAGGAAGCGCTCGACCAGACGCGAGGCCTGGCGGCTCACCAGCGCCTCCACTTGGGCGGGACAGGCGCCACGCGACGCGCGCGCACCGCAATGAAAAAACTACGTCCGTGCATGACCAGACACGTTCTCCGTGTAATCAACCGTTGGCTGGCACGGAAGGCTGGCTAACCCGCACATCATAACGTGGCGATCGCACACGATTCAGTGCCGGCGGATCAAACCCGGGGGTATCCCTGTCATCACTGTGTTGCAGCACTGTGCACTGCTGCCGCTGCTCAACCAGCTTGCGCCTTCAACCATGCAACCACGGTGGCCACCGCATGCCGGCGCGATGCGTTGGCGGCGCTGCGCGGCGGGCGCACGATCCAATAGGCATCAGCCAGCCTTACCTCGCGTTCGCCGAACGGGCGGATCAAGGCACCGCTCGCAATCGCCTCTTCCGCCAATCGTCCGCGTGCCAATGCCACGCCCTGCCCCAGCTCGGCGCCGCTCAGCACCAGATCGGACGACGCCAGGCGTGGTTCGTCCGCTACAGGCAATGCCGCCGGTCCGTGCACCTGCGACCAGCGTCGCCAGCTGGCCGCCGGGTCGCGATCGTGCAGCAGGCGCAATGACGACAGGCCGGCAGGGTCTGCATCCATCTCCCTGCCCTGCCAGAAGCGGGGACTGGCAACCGGATACAGCACTTCGTCCATCAGCGGCTCACATTCCAGGCCTGGCCACGGCCCCGTCCCCATCCGCACCGCCAGGTCGACACCCTCGGACAATACGTCCAGGCGCTGATTGACCAACACCGACAGGGCAATGCGCGGATGCGCGCGCTCCAGTGCTGGCAGCCGCGGCAGCAACCAGCGCGCGGCAAAGGACGGCGCCACGCTCAGCGTGACCGAAAACACCGACGGCGCCTCACGTACCGTCGCGATGGCATCGGCCATGTCCTGCAACTGCAGAATCAGCCGCTCGGCCAACGCCGCCCCCTGTGGTGTAGGCGTCCATGTGCGCGTGCCGCGTTCGAACAGCGGCACCCCCATCCAGGCCTCCAGCTCGGCCAGCTGGCGGCTGACGGAGGAATGGGAAATGCCGAGTTCACGCGCGGCAGCACGCACGCCAGCGTGCGCATGGACCAGCGCGAAGGCCCGCAAGGCATTCAATGGCAGCGACTTCATGGTCTCAATGGTAGACCGGACTGGATCACTCACGCACCAACCAGCGCCGTGACAATCCGTGCGTAGCTCACACCGACGCGGACACCCTGTTGCTCAGTTCACTCGCCGCCGCCAGCACATTGCTGCTGGTCGCCACCCTCAGCCCCGGCCCCAACAATCTGGTGGTGCTGCGCACCGCCGCCCATGGCGGCATCGTCGCAGCCTGGCCAGCCATCCTCGGTATCGTCTGTGGTGGCATCGGCCTGCTGCTGGTGGCGGCCGCCTTCGGCACCCATGTATCGGCCTGGCCGCAGGCGCGGAGCGCCATTGCGATAGCCGGTGCCGCCTATCTGGGATGGCTGGGCGTGTGCCTGCTGCAGGCGCGCCCGGGGGCAAGCGCCGACGCAGCGCTGCCAGCCGGGATAGCCGGCCTGTTCTGCTTCCAGTTCCTCAACCCCAAGAGCTGGGTGATGGCGCTGTCGCTGGTGGCCGCCTTTCCACCGCTGGGCATGGTGCGGACACTGGCCTGGCTGGCACCGCTGTTCGTGTTGATTCCCACCGCCAGCCTGCTGCTGTGGGCGGTGCTCGGCCAACAATTGAGCGCGTACCTGCACAAGCCTGGCCTGCGTCGCCGTATCGACCGCATCATGGGGCTGGCCCTGCTGGCCAGTGCCGGCCTGCTCCTGCTTTGAACAACCACCACAGGAAACCCGATGTCCAACGATAGCCGCCCCCTGCAGATCCTCGCCTTCGCCGGCAGCCTGCGTCGCAACAGCTACAACCACCGCCTGCTACAGACCGCCGCGCTGGCCGCGCCGGAGGGCATGCAGTTGACCGTCTACGACAGCATCGCCGACGTTCCGCTGTTCAACGAAGACCTGGAGGCCGAAAGCGGCGGCGGCACCCCCGGCGTGCATCGCCTGCGGGCGGCGGTTGCCACGGCCGACGCCCTGCTGATCGCCACCCCCGAGTACAACCAGTCCCTGCCCGGCGTGCTCAAGAACACCATCGACTGGCTCTCGCGCCCGGCCGCGGAGGGCAAGGACGTGCTCGCAGGCAAGCCGGTAGCCATCGTCGGTGCCACCCCCGGCGCCTGGGGTACGCGGCTGGCACAGGCACAGCTGCGCCATGCACTGACCGCCACCGGATCGCTGGTGCTGCCGGCGCCCATGCTGTTCGTACGCGACGCGGCACATGTCTACGACGCCGACAGCGGTCATTACGACGCCGCGACCCAGAAGCGCCTGCGTGCCGTGCTGGAGGCGTTGCAACGCTGGGTACGGCAACTGCACGCCAGCGCCAGCTGATCGGACAGCGCTCGCAGCGGCCACGAAATCGCGGTGCAGACCCGGCAGCAATGGGTTGGCAAGGCCGCCGAGGCGGGACCGGGGCTATGCGTCATCGGCGCAAACGTCCAGTTCCGTTTCCCGGCTCCGGAGCGCGCCTCGGTAGCGCTTTGCGCTATCAGGGTTGGTCAGAACAGCTCGGCCACCGGCCACCATGCCGTTGGCTGCACGGCCATGGATACAGCTACAAAAGTTCCCGGTAGGCATACCTAATTTATGTACTGGTCAGTTTGATATTCAGGGTGGATTCCATCGGCTAACGGATAATTCACAACTGTCGAAGCGGGAAACGTTTCCACCCCCCGCAACGATCAAACCAATAAAAAAAGGTAATAGCCGAAATGAAGACTTCCCTGATCGCCCTGGGCCTGCTGGCCGCTCTGCCGTTCGCTGCCTCGGCCGCTGATGGTCTGTCCTACAACTATGTGGAAGGCGGTTACGTGAACACCGACGCCAAGGGTGGCGACGCCGACGGTTGGGCCGTGAAGGGCTCGGTTGCGGTGCACCCGAACTTCCATGTCTTCGGTGAATACAACGCACAGGAAACCGACACGTTCAAGGCTGATGTCGACCAGTGGCGCCTGGGTGTTGGCTACAACTACACCGTCGCCCCGAACACCGACCTGCTGGCCCGTGCCGCCTACCAGAGGCTGGACCTGGAGTACGGCCCGAAGTTCAACGGCTACAGCGCTGAAGTCGGCGTGCGTACCGCCTTCACCCCGAACTTCGAAGGCTATGCCCTGGCCGGCTACGAGGATTTCAGCAAGAAGCGTGGCTACAACCCGGACGGCGAGTTCTACGGCCGCGTCGGTGCCACCGGCAAGTTCAACGCCAACTGGGGCCTGACCGGCGAAGTGAAGCTGGCCAAGGCCGGCGACAAGGAATGGTTCGTCGGCCCGCGCTTCACCTGGTAAGCGACAAACGACAGATAACAGTTAGTGGTGTTGCAAGGCGCGTGCTCTCTCTCCCCCGCGCCGCTGGAAGCCCGGTCCTCCCCGACCGGGCTTCTTTTTTTTGCGTGGTAGTCCGGGTAGTGCCGAGCCATGCTCGGCAAGGGGCTTTCCCGGCCAAAGCCCAACGCCACCCCTCCCCGGCCCTCCCCTTGGCTGCGCCAAAGGGAGGGGCGTGGTGCCGAACCACACTCGGCACGGGGCTTTCCCGGCCAAAGTCAAAAGCTACCCCTCCCCAACCCTCCCCTAGGCTGCGCCAAAGGGAGGGAGCGTAGTGCCGAGCCATGCTCGGCAAGGGGTATCGGTAAAGCCACTGCCGAGCATGGCTCGGCACTACAAAAAAAGCCCGGCATTGCCGGGCTTCTTCTTTGATCGTCGCGCATCCTTACTTGAACAGCGTGTCCGGGTATTCCGGCTTCTGCTCACGGGCCAGCAACTGCTGCAGGCCTTCGGAGGGGCTCAGTTCGCCGTGCAGTACCGACTGCACCGCCTTGGAGATCGGCAGGTCGATGCCGTGGCGATCGGCCTGACGCATGACTTCATCGGCGGTCTGCACCGATTCCACCACCTGGCCGATTTCCTTCACTGCATCCGGCAGGCTCTGGCCGCGGCCCAGGGCCAGGCCCAGACGGCGGTTGCGCGACAGGTCGCCGGTGCTGGTCAGCACCAGATCGCCCAGACCGGCCAGGCCCATCAGGGTTTCCGGCTTGCCACCAATGGCGGCGGCCAGGCGCAGCATCTCGTTGAGACCACGGGTGATCAGGCCGGCACGGGCGTTCAGGCCCAGCTGCATGCCATCAGCCACGCCGGTGGCCACCGCCAGCACGTTCTTCATCGCCCCGCCCAGTTCGGCACCGACCATGTCGTCGCCGGTATAGGCGCGGAATGCCGGGCCGTGCATGGCATCGGCCACCTGCTGGGCGAACGCCTCGTCATCACCGTGCACGGTAATGGCGGTGGGCAGGCCCAGAGTGACTTCCTTGGCGAAGGACGGGCCGGTGACGACGGCCAACGGCACGTCCGGGCCCAGCACTTCACGCGCTACTTCATGCAGGAAACGGCCCGAGCCGGGCTCGAAGCCCTTGGTCGCCCAAGCCACGCCTGCCCCGGCCGGCCGCAGCGGCGCCAGCGCGCGCACGGTTTCGGCAAAGGCATGCGAAGGCACCACCACCAGGATCCAGGCCGCACCTTCAACGGTGGCAGCCAGGTCGGTGCTGGCGCGCAGGGATTCTGGCAAGGGAATCCCCGGCAGATACCGGGGATTCTCATGACGCTGGTCAATCGCCTCGATTACTGCGGCATCACGTCCCCACAGCACGGTCCGCGAACCGTGCCTGGCCAACAAGGTGGCCAGCGCGGTGCCCCAGGAGCCTGCGCCGAGAACGGCGATCTTTTCCGCGTCGTTCGTACTCATGCTGAAACGCAGACGCCGATCAGGCGTTGCCAGCCGGCTCGGAGTCGGCCAGCGAGGCGTTCTCGCCCTGGGCCTGACGCTGACGCAGGGTTTCGGCGTACAGGCCTTCGAAGTTGATCGGCTGCAGGTAGAACGGCGGGAAGCCGCCGGCCTGGATCAGGTCCGACACCATCGAACGCACGTACGGGAACAGGATGTTCGGGCACTGGGTGCCGAGCAGCACGTCGATTGCCTGCGGGTCCAGGCCGATCAGGCCGAACACGCCAGCCTGCTCTACTTCGGCCACGTAGGCGGTCTTCTCACCGGCCTTGCAGGTCAGGGTGACGCCCAGCACCACTTCAAAAGCGGTCTCGGACAGGCGCTGCACCTTCTGGTTCAGGTTCAGCTGCAGGTCCGGCTGCACGTTCTCATTGAAGATGGTCGGCGAGTTCGGGGATTCGAAAGAAACGTCCTTGACGTAGATCTTCTCGATGGTGAAAGCCGGGCCGGTGGCGTTTTCGGCCGGGGCTACGCCGTTGGTGTTCTCTTCGGACATTTCTCAGGACTCCAGAACAGATTGTTCAATGATTGGGATTGTTACCAGACCAGCGATGGGGGCTGCCGCCCGCCTATACAAGGCCTGAACACAAATAGTTTGCTCAGCCGCGGCCTTTGACCAGCAGCAGGTCTGCCGCCTGCCAGGCCGGCAGGCCGCCTTCGAGCACGTAAACCTGCTCGTAGCCAGCCTTCTTCAACATCTTTGCCGCCGTTGCCGAGGCATTGCCGGTACGGCACAGCAGCACCACCGGGGTCTGCCTGGCGTTGGCCAGCAGCTTGTGCGACGGGTTCAGCTGGGCCGGCTGCACATTGCGGCTACCCGCGATGTGGCCCTTTTCGAAGTCGCTGCTGCTCGACAGGTCGATCACCGTCACCCCGCCCGCATTGATCATGTGGGTCAGTTCGGACGGCTTCAGGCCCTTGTAGCCACGGAACAGGCGCGCCACTTCGGTGGCGATGATGGCCACGGTAAGGCCGACCAGGGCCAGCGACAGCATCGGATTTCGGCCGGCGAAGGCCAGCAACTCTTCGTAATTCACTCAGGTCACGGGTCGATAAGCGGGCAGGGATTGTCGCACAGGCAAGGAAAGCCCAGCCAATGACTCATTGGCCCTGCCACAGGTCAGGCAGGCCAGTGGCCTGCCACCAGCGCTTGGCCTCCGGGTCCCAGCGCCAACGCTCCTTGACCACCACCGTGCGCTCGGCCTGGGTATTGCGGTTGATGACGCTCACTTCCACCCGGCGTTCGATGTCGCCGTCGGCCGTCACGCTGTTGGAACGCTCACGGTAGGTGGAAACCTGCACCTGCCGGTAGCGTTCACGCTGCAGGTCGGTGATCGGCTGCTGCCGGAGGTACTCCGGGTCGATGAAGCCTTCGGCGGTATCGAAATCGTTCCAGCGCACGGCCGCCACATAGGCTTCCTGGGTCGGCACCAGCTTGTTGCGCTGGCTGCGGCTGGGGCCGTCAGCCAGCGCAGCGGTGCTGGCCAGCAGCAACAGGCAGAACGCCGCGGACGGAAACAGGCGTCGGAACATGGGTATCCCCCTTGGTGGTTGCCAATCCTAGCCCTTGCTGAGGGCAACGAAGCGCCCTTCCAGTTCAGCGGCACCACCGGCGATCTCGGCACGCACGGTCATGCGTGCACGCCCACGCTTACTGAACAAGTTAAGAAAGTCATCCCAATCCTGCTCCGGGGCCGCCCTGGCGGCAGCCTGCAGGTCCCCATACACGGGCGCGCGGTAGCGGATGCTGCTGTCGGCCACATACACCTCGGCCTGCTTGCCGGCCAGCGACAGGCGCAGGCTGACCAACGCCCAGCCGGCCAGGGTCATCACCGAGGCCAGGCTGCCGCCAAACGCATTGCCCTTGTCATTGACGTTGGCCGCCAGCGGCGCCTGCATGCTCAGCACGCCGTTGTCGTAGCCGGTGATGCGGATATCCATCGCCTGTACCGGCGGCATCGCGTTCAAGGTGGTCTGCAGCTGCGCCAGCAGCGCGGTGTGATCGGGGGTATCGGGCATGGAAGCAAACAGGAAACGGAGAGCGCCCGCATAATGCATGGAATGAACCGCCACGCCTATGTGCCGACTGACATGCCCTGGCACCTGATCTCGTTGCGTCCACAGGGACAGCACGACACCTTGCGCAGCGCCGCCACCCGCCTGGGCGCGCGCACCGTGGCCCTGTCGCCATGGCGACTGGTGCTGCGCGCCGATGAAACCACCCGTGCCCAGCTGGCCGAGGCCGCTGGCTGCGACCGGCTGGTGTTCACCAGCCCCAGCGCGGCGCAGGCCGCCGCACGCCTGCTGCCGCTGTCGCAACTGCTGCCCGGCAACGTGGTGGCGGTGGGTGAAGGAACCGCGCGGGTACTACGCCAGCACGGCGCGCGCCAAGTGCAGGCACCGTCGCGGATGGACAGTGAGGGCCTGCTGGCGCTGCCGGCCATGCAGCAGCTGCAGGGCCTGCGGGTCGCGCTGGTCACCGCGCCGGGCGGCCGTGGAATGATTGCCGGCCAGGTCGTTGAGCGCGGCGCCCAGTTGCTGCGGGTGGATGTGTACGACCGCGTACCGCTGGCCTTGGGCGCGGCCACCGTGAACCGCCTGCAGGCATTGCAAGGCCCTGCCGTGCTTGTCGTCAGCAGCGGCGAAGCCCTGCACAGCGTGCTGCCGCAGCTGCCAGCCGAGCTGCTGGCGCGCTGGCAGCAGGCCCCCATCGTCGCCGCCAGCGCGCGGCTTGCCGAACTGGCAGGCAGCTTGGGGTTTGCCAATCGCCATATCGCTGCCGGGCCGATGCCCGCACAACTGGCCAATGCAGCGGCGGCAGCCGTCCACGCCTTGCCGGCCAGCGCTGGCTGAGCGGCCGCGGCTTGCAGGCATTCACCGCGCGGGCGATGCTTTGCAGGCATCAACCGCACTGCCGTGTCACCGGTAGTGCAACGTCTGCCAAGGATGTTGTGCCCCATGAATGATGTTTCCCCCGTTGCTTCGCCTCGCCCGCTGCGCTGGATACTGCCGCTGATCGTGCTTGTCGCCGTCGGCGCGGCCGCCTGGTTCGGCTGGGACCGCTGGCAGGCCTGGCAGCAGCAGGTGTCACAGGCACGCGACGCTGAAACCCAACAGCTCACCGCCCTGCAGCAGAGCCTGGAGGCGTTGCGCCGCGACCAGCGCGCCAATGCGCGCAGCATCCAGGATGCCGCGGCCACCAACCGCGTGCTGCGCGATGAAGTACTGGGCCTGGGCCAACGCAATGCCCTGCTGGAAGAAAACCTGGCACGCCTGGCCGACAGCTCGCGCCAGGGCGCGCAGGCCGTGCGCCGCGAAGAGGCCGAGCTGCTGCTCAGCCAGGCAGCGCAGCGGCTGAGCTTTGCCGGTGACCTGGACGGCGCGCGGCGCCTGTATGCCTTGGCTGCCGGGGTGCTGGAAAGCATCGACAGCCCTGACTACCTCAACCTGCGCCAGGCCTTGATCCAGGAGCGCAACGCGCTGGACGCACTGGGCCAGGGCGTGCGTGCGCAGACCGCCGCGCAGTTGGCGCAGTGGAACACCCAACTGGCGCTGCTGCCCGAGCAGAGCCCCAGCGCCCCGGAACACCAACAGCCGTGGTGGCAGCAATTGCTTTCGCCGCTGGTGCAGGTACGCCCCGCCGATGGCAACGTGCTGGTCGCCCGCTCCGAGCGCATTGCCGCCAGTGATTCGCTGGAGATCGAATTGAGCCTGGCCCGCGCCGCACTGGAACGCGGCGACACCCAGGGCTGGCAGCGGGCACTGGACCGCGTCGATGGCTGGGTGCAGCGGCTGTGGCCGGAATCGCAGCAGCGCCAGCAACAGCGCCAGCAGCTGCGGGCCCTGCGTGCGGTGGAACTGCGTCCCGCCCTGCCCGAACTGGGCAGCACCCTGCAACAACTGCGCAGCATGCGCGCTGCCAAGGAGGCGCAATGAAGGCATTTCGATCCCTGCTGCTGGTTCTGCTGGTTGCCGCGCTCGGCATCTTCGGCGCGCAGTGGGTGAGCCAGGACTCGGCGCGTGCGCTGGGTGAGGTCACCGTCCGCGCGGGTAGCCACGACTACATCGCCACCGTGCCGCAGGCCCTGCTGGCGGTGGTGATCGCACTGTTGTTGCTGTGGCTGATTTGGACCTTGGTCAGCATGCCGTTCCGGGCCTGGGCCCGGCACCGCCGCAAGCAGGGCCGTGCCCGCCTGATCGACGGCCTGCGTGCACTAGACGGCGGCCAATGGCAGCGCGCGGAGAAAATGCTGGAAAGCGCCGCCAACGAAAAGGAAGTCCGCCCCATCGCCCTGGTGGCAGCGATGCGTGCTGCCGAGGCGCGCGAGGACAATGCCAGTGCCGGCACCCATCTGCAGCAGTTGGCCGCGGTCGATCCGGTCTTGCACGCACTGCACAGCGCCGAACGTTGGCTGCAGCAGGACAAACCGCTGGAGGCCATCGCTGCGCTGGATGTGCCCGCCGCACAACCCCTGCCGCCGCGCGGCCTGTGGCTGCGCAGTCAGGCACTGGAACGTGCCGGTCGCGCCGAAGAGGCCTACGGCCAGCTCGGTGCACTGCGCCAGCAGCAGGCCATGCCACCTGCAGCACTGGCGACATTGGAGACCCGGCTGGCACTGCAGATGCTGGACGAGGCGCAGGACGTGAACACCCTGGCCGCGCGTTGGGAGGTACTGCCCAAGACACTGCGCGTGTCGCCGCAGGCCGTGGCCCGCTATGCCAGCCGTGCGGTCGCGTTGAACTGGAACGATGTGGCCCTGCGCAGCATCGAACAGACCCTGGACAGCCAGTGGGACGAAGACCTGGTCAGCCTGTACGCGCAGCTGCCAGTGGAAAAGCTGGATTCACGCCGCGCCAGCGCCCAGCGCTGGCTGCAGTCGCACCCGTCCAGCCCGGCCCTGTTGCTGGCGCTTGCGCGCCTGGCCGGTGGCCAGGGGCAGTGGTCGCAGGCCGAGGAATTCCTGCACCGTGCCATCGCCCAGGGCGCTGGCGCCGAGGCCTGGGAGGCTCTGGGCGAAGCATTCGCCGCCCAAGACGATTCCGCACTGGCCAGCCAATGCCTGCTCAATGCGTTGCGCCAACGGCGCGGGCAGACCCCGCTGCCGATCCAGCGCCGCGATCTGCGCCAGCAGATCCAGGACCAGGCCGTCGCCGAAGAGCGCGACGCGCATGGGTTCCCCCGTTTACCGGGTTCGACGGACTGATGCCGCGCAGCGCAATTATTGTTTTCCCGGAAGAACCAACATGCAGATCCCCCTGGACATCCACGAGCGCGTGGTTGCGCTGACCGACGCCATCCTCAACGCCTGCGAAGAAGGTGACGACGATGCCAGCGCCGCGCTGTACGCGGAACTGCATGCCTACTGCGACGCAGTCGCCCTGGCCGGTCGCGACCACCCTTTCCTTTGGGAAACCCTGGCCGATTTCACCAGTGATGACCATGCCGCCATCGACCACTACACCCGCGCATTGATGCTCGCCACGGCGGCCAAGGCGACCACCTACGAGGCCTCCATCTGCCTGGCGCTGGCCGAACGCCATTCCAACCTGGGCGACCTGGCCACAGCACAGGACTACGCCTTGCTGGCCGATGCCCTGGCACAACGCACCGACGACCTGCCACTACGCAAGGCCATCAGCCAGTTCCTGCTGGACCATTCGCAGCCTGGCGAACGCGCATAGACCTGCAGCAGCATCTGGCCGCTGCAGGTCAAAGGGGACGGCACAACGAAGGCTGACGTTTAGGTGTCGGCAGCCATGCTCAGCGTCCCTGCTCGCGGAGCGCCTGTTCGCTGGCATCGGCCGCTTGCGCCGCCGCATCAATGGTCGCATCCGCGGCCGCTGCGGCGGCACTGGCAGCGGCATCGGCGGCCGAAGCGGCGGTGTCCGCGGCCGCCTGTGCTGCCGCTGCAGCTGCGGCGGCGTCACCGTGTTGCCCGGTGCGCGAAACACCATCAGCGCCCTCCCTGCCCATCGGTGCATCGGCATCCACCGCCATCACACTCATTGCGTTGCCATCGGCGATCAGCTGCAACTGTTGCTCGATCTCTGCAACGTACTGGCGCTGGGCGCGCGCACGATCCTCCCCAAGTACCAACTGCTGCGGTAGCGTTTGCAGGCGCTGGAAGCGTGTGCGGGCCGAATCGAAGCGCGACAACCGGCGTTCCCATTCCCCCAGCAGCATCTGGCAATACAGCCAGGCTTCGTCCCGTGCGGCAGGGTCGGCGGCGTCCGGGCATTGCCGTGCAAATGCGGTGGCCGCTGCCTGCACGTAGGCCGGGTACTGAGCGGGCGAGGCCTGCCAGGTAGCGCGCTGCAGCGCGCCCGCGCGCTCCTGGGGCGGTGCATCGGCTGCTTCGAGCAGGCGCGCCAGCAGCCAGTAGCTGGTTTCACGGCCGCGCATGCGCTGGTAGTCGTCGCTCTCGACCACGGCGGTGAGGCGCTTGATCTCGTCGGCGCTGTAATCGCGCTTGTAGATGACAAAGCCATTGCCCGGGCAGGACACCAGTGGCCACGGCGACTGGATGGCGCCATGCAGGCGCCCGTCGAGGAAGTGGCCGAAGGCCGTGCCCGAACCCATTTCCTGCGCGCTGAAACGCTCGCCACCCACAGGGCAGACGTGGTCCACCTTCATGAAGGTCATGGCCGCGGCAGGTGCTGCCCAGCCTGCCAACAGCACAGCCAAACCGATCGCGATGCGTTTCATGCCCTGCCCCATCCGTTGGTAGGCAGACATTGTAGTGCCGACCCATGGTCGGCAAGGTGCATCACCGGGAATGCCGCTGCCGAGCATGGCTCGGCACTACAACAGCTACGGCAGCGCTCAACAATGGCGACCACACCGTAGTGCCGAGCCATGCTCGGCAAAGGGGATTACCGGAAACGCCCCTGCCGAGCATGGCTCGGCACTACAGAACTCCATCAGCGCTCGACGATAGCCACCACGCCCATGCCGCCGGCGGTGCAGATGGACACCAGCGCACGGCCACCACCACGTTCGGCCAACTGCTTGGCAACGGTGCCGATGATGCGCGCGCCGGTCGCCGCGAACGGATGGCCGGTGGCCAGCGACGAACCCAGCGGGTTGATCTTGTCCGGGTCGATACGGCCCAGCGCCGCGTCCAGGCCCAGCCGGTTACGGCAATAGTCCTCGCTCTCCCAGGCGCGCAGCGTGCACAGCACCTGTGCGGCAAAGGCTTCGTGGATTTCGTAGATGTCGAAATCCTGCAGGGTCAGGCCGTTGCGCTTGAGCATTTCCGGCACCGCCACGGTCGGCGCCATCAGCAGGCCTTCGCCATGCACGAAATCCACCGCAGCCACCTGCGCATCGCGCAGATAGGCCAGCGGCTCATGGCCATGTGCACGCGCCCACTCTTCGCTGGCCAGCAGCACCGCAGCGGCACCGTCGGTGAGCGGGGTGGAGTTGGCGGCGGTCAGGGTGCCGCGGCCGGAGCTCTTGTCAAAGGCCGGCTTCAACGTAGCCAGCTTTTCCAGCGAGGTGTCCGGGCGCAGGATGTTGTCGCGCTCCACGCCACGGAACGGCGCGATCAGGTCGTTGAAGAAACCGCGCTCATAGGCGGCGGCCAGCTTCTTGTGCGAGGACACCGCCCACTCGTCCTGCGAATCACGCGAGATGTTCCATTCCTTGGCCATGTCCTCGCAGTGGTCACCCATGCTCTTGCCGGTGCGCGGCTCGGCCACGCCGGGGAACTCGGGCTTGAGTTCGGAGAACTTGAAGCCCTTGAGCAGGGTGCGGATCTTGTCGCCGGTGCTCTTGGCGCGGTTGGCGGCCAGCAGGCGCGCACGCAGCTTCTTGCCGTAGACAATGGGCACATCGGAGGTGGTGTCCGAGCCGCCACCGATACCGGACTCGATCTGGCCCAGGGAAATCTTGTTGGCGACGGTGATGATGCTGTCCAGCGAGGTACCACAGGCGCGCTGCAGGGTGATGCCCGGGGTCAGCGGCGACAGGCCCGACGACAGCGCGGCCTCGCGACCCAGGTTCCAGTCGCTGGGATGCTTGATCACCGCGCCCATCGCCACTTCGCCCAACTGCTGGCCATGCAGGCCGTACCGTTCAACAAGGGCGCCAAGCGTACGGACCGACATGCCGAGATTGCCGACGTCCGAATAAGCAGTGTTCTGGCGGCAGAACGGGATGCGGACACCACCGAGGATGGCGACGGGACGAGCGCTGGGCATGCGGGTACCTGACATGGGAAAGGGTCTGCGACGTGGCCTGCATGCGATAGCAGGCATAATGGTGTTGAGTGTAGCTTTGAGGCCGTGATGGGCCAACCGCGAACCATGAGCAATTCCAACCCCGACATGAACGCACTGGGCGTAGTAGCACTGGAACTGGCCGGCGGCGAGCAGCCGCGGCAGGCGGCACTGGACTCCGGGCAGGCCGGCGAGCTGGCCGCCCTGATCGGCCGCGATCTGGCCAAACTGGTTCCGCAGGTCAGCGAACTGGACCTGGTATTTGCCGCCGCGCATTTCGATCCGGCGGAAGTGCTGCGCACCGGGTTGCCCATTCATCGCCGCCTGGAAGAGCTGCAGATGCGTGCGCCGGGCCGCAACCAGGGCCCGCGCCTGCTGGCCTTCGGTGCCGATGCCAATGGCGAGATACCGCTGCCGCTGCAGGCCGACCCCAGCTTGGCCGGCGGCGCGTTGCGGGTACTGCCGTTCGTCCTGGCCGGCGGCGATACCCAGACCCGCCAGCTGGTGCGCGATGCGCTGGAAGACGTGCTGCTGGCCAACGGCATGGCGCAGCCGGATACCGCATTGCTGGCCCAGAACAGCTTTGGCGCGCAGATCGAGCACGCACGCTATTTCACGGTCAATGACCTGGCCGCCATGATGGCCATGCAGTATGACAACCAGGGCCTGGCCGAGCTGTGGCCGCTGCTGGAGACGGCGATGTTCGCGCCGGACGAAGAGCAATGGCTGGAAGCCTCGCCGGAACCGCTGCTGCGCTATGTGGGCGGCGAAGTACGCATGGCCTTGTTCGACCCGGCCGGCTGGTGCGCCCATTACGGCCACGAGCCCAATGCCTGTGACCGCCTGCAGCGCATCTACGATCAGTATCTGATGCGCCAGCGGCAGATGGCCGCGGTGTTGGAAGCACATGGTATCGACGTGCTGTATGTGCACGTGCATGCCGGTCAGGATGCAAGGGCCCTGCTGGCGCATTGAGTGCGCGCGGGTGAGTGCAGAAAGGCCGCGCAAGCGGCCTTTCTGTTTTGGCGCGGGATGAAGCCGAAGCAAGAGCCCCCCTCCCAACCCTCCCCTTCGCTGCGCGAAAGGGAGGGAGCGGTGCATGCAGCACGTTGATGCTCACCGCGAACTGCCCCCTCCCTTTGCCGAAGGCAAGGGGGAGGGTTGGGGAGGGGTGCTGTTGCCTTGGCCTCTCGCTCATGAAATGAGCGTCTGACCTCAAAAGTCAGTAGTGAATCACGACGAGAGCTTCGTGCTGGGAGCAGGTGCACGTTCAAAGGCCAAAGCCAAAGCACCCCTCCCCAACCCTCCCCTGCGCGCTGCGCAAGGGAGGGGGGCAAGCCTTGGCGTCGCGGTCCGAACGACCGTCACTGCGCCTTGGTGATCACCGCACAGGCCAGTCGTGCGCCGGCGTTGCCGGTCGGCTGGCTCTTGTAGTCGTCCGGGTCGGCATGGACGATCAGGCCGCGGCCGATGATGTCGAACGCATCACCCTTGCCGACGTTGACGTTGCTCGCCACCGGCCCATCGATATGTGCATTGCCCTGCGCGTCGGCAACGATGTTGGGCATGTCACCGCCATGGTGCGCGGGCGCCTCGATGCTGCCGTGCTCGCTGCTGCCCGGGTTGAAATGGCCACCGGCGCTGGTGCCGTCCGGCGCACTGCAATCGCCCTTCTCATGGATGTGGAAACCATGTTCGCTGTTGGGCTTCAACCCGCTGATGTCGCCGCTGGCGCGCAGCAGGCCGTCAACCAGGCTGAAGCTGATGGTGCCGGCCACGCTGCTGTCCTTGGTCGGCTGCAGCTGGGCGGTGGCCAACGGAGCGGCCATGGCAGGCGGTGCCGCCGGGTCGGTGGCCGGTGCGGCAGCCGCAGGCGGGGCGGTGGTATCAGGGGCCGGTGCGGCGTCGGGCTCGGCGCCCTGCTTGCAGGCACTCAGGGCCAGGGCGCTGGCCAGGAACAGGCTGGTATGGATCAGTCGCATATGGGTAACTCCCTTGCTTGGCGGATCGTTCTTGAGGGACAGGGTAGCTGCGGGCGCGCTCAGCGCACCACACGGATCACCGCACAGGCCACGCGTGCGCCGGCATTGCCGGCGGGCTGGCTGCGGTAATCATCGGCGGCGGCATGCACCACCAAGGCGCGACCAGCAACGTCATTGCTGCCGCCACCCCCGAGGGTAACCCCTCGCAGGTGAACATCCACGTTGGCCACACCTTCGGCATTGGCCTGCAGGTTGTCCATGTCACCGGCGTGGTGCACACCGGCACCGGCGCGGCCGTGTGGCTGCATGGCCGGATTGAAGTGACCACCGGCGCTGCTGGCGTCCACCGCACTGCAATCCCCCTTCTCATGTACATGGAAAGCAGCTTGCTGGCCACGCGGCAAACCGCCGATCACGCCAGTGATGTGTACGCCGCCCGCCTCCGGCACCAGCGCCAGACGTCCGCTGACCAGACTGGCCGAGGCCGGGGCCAGATTGGCTTCAGCCATCCTGGCGGTGCTGACTGCCGCCACCGGAGGCGGCGCCTGCGGCTTCGGGGCCGGGGTGGATCCGCAGGCGCTGAGCAGCAAGCTGGCGGCCAGGGCGGTGACGGGGAGCAGGATGCGCATCGATATCTCCTTGCGATGGAACGGAGGGGCCGGTGCCGGTCAACTGCCGCGACGGCGGCCAGGCCCCAGTTTGCGGGTAACAGTGTTACGGCCCAGTCCCAGACGCGTTGCGGCGTCTGCACGGTGGCCATCGGTGAAATCCAGTGCCACTTCCAGCAGCACGCTGTCCAGGCGCTCGCGCGCCTCGGCGTGCAGGCCGCTGGCGCCTTCGGCCAACCGTTGCCGCGCCCAGGCGGCCAACGCCCGATCCCAGTGCTGCGGCGCGACCGCCGCCGTGCTGGCTGCGGCGCGACCGCCGCGGTTCAGCGCGGCCTGCACGTCCTCGGCCGATACGGTGTCGGCCACGGCCAGTGCCGCCAGCCGCCAGCAGACGTTTTCCAGCTCACGGACGTTGCCCGGCCATTGGTGCTCGCGCAGGGCTTTGACGGCGGCAGCGGACAGGCGCTTGGGCGGCATGTCGAGGCGGCGGGCGGCGTTGGCCAGGAAGTTCTCGGCCAGCTGCGGCACATCGCCCAGGCGCTCGCGCAGGGGCGGCAGCAGCAGGCGCACCATGTCCAGGCGATGCAGCAGGTCGGCGCGGAAGCGGCCTTGTTCAACCAGGGTTTCCAGATCCTGGTGGGTGGCCGCGACCACCCGCACGTCGACGCGGATCAGCTCGCGGCCGCCGACACGGAAAAACTCGCCCTCGGCCAGCACACGCAGCAACCGGGTCTGCAGGGCCAGCGGCATGTCGCCGATTTCGTCCAGGAACAAGGTGCCGCCATCGGCCTGCTCGAAGCGACCGATGTGGCGCTTGCTGGCGCCGGTGAAGGCACCGGCCTCGTGGCCGAACAATTCGCTTTCCAGCAGTTCGGCCGGGATAGCGGCGGTGTTGAGGGCGACGAACGGGCCCTTGGCGCGCGGGGATTCGCGGTGCAGCGCATTGGCGACCAGCTCCTTGCCGGTGCCGGTCTCGCCATTGATCAGTACCGACAGCGGCGCCTGCGCGAGACGGCCAATGGCCCGGAACAGCGCGCGCATGGCGGGGGTGTCGCCGATCAGCTGCGGCGGGCCTTCGTCCTTGTGTGCCGCTAGCGGCGCTGCAGCGATCGGCGCCGGCAACTCCTCGGCCTCGGGCAGCGCGCGCCGCGCCAGCTCCACCGCATCATCCAGATCGAAGGGTTTGGACAGGAACTCATGCGCGCCGCCACGGAAGGCGCCGGCGGTGCTGGCGACATCGGTATAGGCCGACATCACGATCACCGGCAGCTGCGGGTGCGCGGCCTTGAGCTTGTCCAGCAGTACCAGGCCGTCATCACCGGGCATGCGCACGTCGGTGAACAGCAGGTCCGGCACGGGTTGCTGGGCCATCGCGGTCAAGGCAGCGGCCGCGCTGTCGAAACCCTCGACCGTATAGCCGGCATCGCGCAGGGCGGTGGTCAGTACGAAGCGCACCGAGCGGTCGTCATCCACCACCCATACCGTCGCGGCCTGCGTGGGCTTATGCATCGGCCCCCTCCGCCGCTTCCTCGGCGGCTGGCAGCGGCAGCAGCACGGTGAACACCGTATGGCCGGGGCGCGAGCGGTAGCTCAGCGTGCCGCGGTGTTCGCGCGCCACCTGTTGCGCCAGCGCCAGGCCCAGGCCGGTGCCCTCGGCACGGCCGCTGACCAGCGGCAGGAACAGGTGCTCGGCCAGTTCTTCCGGCACGCCACGACCGTCGTCGGCCACCTCCAGGCGCAGGGCCAGCGCATACGGCTGCTCGGCAATGCGCAGGCCGTGCTCGACGCGGGTGCGCAGGGTGACACTGGTGGCGCCGGCCTGGATGGCGTTGCGCACCAGGTTCAACAAGGCCTGGGTGAGGCGGTCGGCGTCGCCGGGGAACTCGGGAATGCTGGGGTCGTAATCGCGCAGCAGGCGCACCGACCAGCCGGCCTCGTTTTCGACCAGGCGCAGCACCCGCTCCAGTGCGGCATGGATGTTCAGCGGCGCATGCGGGCGCTGCGGTGCCGGCGACAGCAGCTGTTCCAGCAAGGTATTGAGGCGTTCGATCTCGGCGCCGATCAGTTCGATCAACTCGCGCTCGTCGGCATCGCGGCCGCTGGCGCGGCGCGCCAGCAGCTGGGCGGCGCCCTTGAGGCCGGCCAGCGGATTGCGCAGTTCATGGGCCAGGCCTTTCAGCGCCGCGCTGAAGGCACCGGGCAGCACTTGTGCCGGATCGGTGCCCTGGAACTCGTCCACCGGGTGCGCTTCCAGCAGCCAGCCGCCCTGCTCCAGCGCACTCACCCAGCCATCGGCGAAGCGCGGTGCCTCGCCCGGCAGGGCCAGGGTCAGCCGTGGCAGGCGGCTCATGTCGGTGGCGGGGTTGGCCAGGCGCTGTGCCAGCACCTCACCCTGCGCTTCCAGCGACACCAGCGGCTGGCCAAGCAGGCGCCGCACACTGACCCCCAGCCAGCGGCAGAAGGCCGGGTTGGCCCCCTGGATACGGCCGTCCGCGCCACACCAGACCAATGGGGTGGCCAGCAATTCCGGGGTCGGCGAGAAGTCGGCGTCGGTCATTGCACCAATATAGTGCAAAGCGGCCGCATCACTGCTTCTGCAGCAGCAGGGAATGCAGGATGCGGGCGTCCTCGGCATCGAGCTCGGCCAGCAGCGTGTCGCTGCCGCGGAAGCGGCGGTGGAAGGCGCGCGCGGCGGCAGCCCGGTCGTCCAGCGCATAGCCGAAGGCCTGCATCGCCATCCAGCTGTCAAAGCCGACCGGGGCCGGACCATGCTTGGGGTCCGGCCACAGGCCAAAGCCGGCAGCGGCCAGCTGCTGCCAGGGGAAATAGCGGCTGGGGTCGGCCTTGCGGGTGGGTGCCAGGTCGGCATGACCAATGATCTGGCTGCGCGGGATGTTGAAGCGCGTGCACAGGTCTTCGAGCAGGCGCAGCAGGGTGGCGATCTGCGGTTCGGTGAAGGGGCTGCTGCCGTCGTTGTCGATCTCGATGCCGATCGAGGTGGAGTTGAGATCGGTGAAGCCGCCCCAGCGGCCACCACCGGCATGCCAGGCGCGTTCGCCATCGGCCACCAGCTGGTAGAGCTCACCATCGCTGCCGACCAGGTAATGCGAGCTGACCTTGCCACCGCTGTTGGCACTGCGCAGCGTGTCCAGGCTCTGCTGCACCGAGTTCTGCTCGGTGTGGTGCAGCACGATCAACACCGGCTGGCGGTCGTTGTAGTTCGGCGACGGCACCCAGTGCGCAAGCGGATTGCGCTCCGGTGTGGAGGTACAGGCGGTCAGCGTGGCCAACAGGGCGAGCGGCAGCAGCAGTCTGGTCTTCATGGAGGACATTGCACGTTGCCGGGCGCGGCATTGCAAGTGCATCCGGGCATGGCAAGGCGGATGCGTCGATGTGGACTGCATGCATTGGAAGCCCTGCTCAGGAAGTGGACGCCGCGACCGCGTTCGGCTGCGGATGACTGGCCGTTGTGGCTAGGCTATGCAGACGAAGTGCTGTTATGTCTGCGGGAGCCACCATGCGTGATTCACTGAAACAGAAGATCGTTGCGGTCTGCGATGCGAAGATCGCGGCGAAGGGGCCGACGGTCGGGGTGTCGTTCTATGCGTTCTTCGCCAACCGCAATGACGACCCTGAGTTGTTGATGGAAGCGGCTACGTGGTGGATCTCGATCCAGCGCCTGGATCATTTCGAGAAGGCTGAGAAGGTGAAGGCGCTGGTGCTGGCTGAGGGCTGACGCCCCTTGGGTTTCTTCAGTTTGGTTCCGGCCGTACGGGGATGCTGCTTCGGCTTACCCTCTCCCCAACCCCTCTCCCGGAGGGAGAGGGGCTTGAAGCGGTAGTGCCGAGCCATGCTCGGCAGGGGCTTGCCCGGTAACGCCTCAAAAGCTGCCCTCACCCCAACCCCTCTCCCGCAAGCGGGAGAGGGGCTTGAAGCGAAAAGCGGGAGAGGGGCTTCAGGGCTTATGCCTCGTAGGCCGATTCGCCGTGGGTGGTCACGTCCAGGCCGGTGCGTTCGGCCTCTTCACTGACACGCAGGCCAACCAGCGCGCGGACCACCAACAAAACCACCGCCGTCACTACCGCCGACCACAACACGGTGAAGCCCACGCTGACCACCTGCACCCACAGCTGATGGCCGATATCCAGATCAGCCTTGGTACCGCCCAGCGACTGCGCACTGAAAACACCGGTGAGGATGGCGCCCACAATGCCGCCCACGCCGTGCACGCCGAACACGTCGGCGGTGTCGTCGGCCTTCAACAGCCGCTTCAAGCCGGTCACGCCCCAGACGCAGACCATGCCGGTGACAAAACCAATCACGATGGCGCCCAACGGTCCCACCGTGCCGCAGGCCGGGGTTACACCAACCAGGCCGGCAACCGCACCCGAGGCCGCGCCCAGCGCCGAGGGATGGCCCTTGGTGATCGCTTCCACCAGCGTCCAGCCCAGCACCGCGGCGGCCGTCGCCAGCACGGTGTTGATGAAGGCCAGCGAGGCCACGGTGTCGGCAGCAGCGGCCGAGCCGGCGTTGAAACCGAACCAGCCCACCCACAGCAGCATCGCGCCGATCCAGGTCAGCGGCAGGTTGTGCGGCTTCAACGCGGTCTGGCCATAGCCCAGGCGCTTTCCGACGAACCATGCGGCCACCAGGCCGGCAACACCGGCGTTGATGTGCACCACGGTGCCACCGGCAAAGTCGATCGCGCCCATCTCACCCAGATAGCCGCCACCCCAGACGATGTGCGCCATCGGGATGTAGCTCAGGGTGAACCACAGCGCGGAGAACAGCAGCACCGCGCGGAACTTGATGCGCTCGGCGAAGGCCCCGACGATCAGTGCGGTGGTGATGCCGGCGAAGGTCGACTGGAAGGCGACGAACAGGAAATCCGGCAGGCCTGCGATCGGCGTATTGCCCACCGAGTCCGGGGTGAAGCCCTCGAGGAAGGCGAACTCGGTAAAGGAACCAAAGAACTGGTTGCCCGCACTGAACACCGCGCTATAGCCATAGGCCACCCACAGCATCAGCACCAGCGAGAACACCACCAGCACCTGGCTGAGCACCGACAGCACGTTCTTGGCCCGCACCAGGCCGCCATAGAACAGGGCCAGGCCGGGTACCACCATCATCAAGACCAGCAAGGTGGCGGTGAGCATCCACGCCACGTCGCCCTTGTCGAAGCTGGCTGCAGCCTCTGCCGCAGCGGCGGGTACGGCCGCTGCCGGCAGGGCCGCCGCTTCCGTCGTGCTTGCAGGCGGGGCCTGCGTGTCCTGTGCCCATGCCGTACTGGAAAACATACCCAACAGCAGCACGCTGAGCATGAAAGACAGGCACAGGCCTCCGAACCGGGTGTTCAACCCGGTGAAAAATTCCGTTCGCATTGTCGACTCCGGTTGTGGGGGTGGAACCTGCCAGCGACCCGTTGTCATCTGGCGGTCGCTGCCGCCGGAGGACGGGGCGGTGCGGTTCTTACAGCGCGTCTGCGCCTGTTTCGCCGGTGCGGATACGCACCACCTGCTCAAGCGCGGTAACGAAGATCTTGCCGTCACCGATCTTGCCGGTGCCGGCGGCGCCCTGCAGCGCTTCGATCACCGCCTCGACGTTGTCGTCGGTGACGGCGGTCTCGATGCGGATCTTGGGAAGGAAATCGACGACATATTCAGCGCCACGGTACAGCTCGGTGTGGCCTTTCTGCCGCCCAAAGCCCTTGACCTCGGTGACGGTGATGCCGGAAACGCCTGCGGCGCCGAGGGCTTCACGCACTTCGTCGAGCTTGAATGGACGGATGATCGCGGAGATTAATTTCATGCGCATGTCCCGATGTGGAGGAGACCGGCCTGCGGCTGCGGGCCGGCATCGTGTCTTCCACCGGCCGCTGTGCGACCGCTGGCTGTTGCGCCGAACGCATCATGGACCTGGCTGTTGCCACCGGCCGTATTGCCGGCTGCCACAACCACGCGGGAGGGAGGACTGTCCCATGCCGCGCGCTCGGATTCTCTTGCCCCTGCAGGTGTGTTGCCGGCTGCTGCATACCTTTGTGCTCCCCAGCAACAAAGGCGGC
Source organism: Stenotrophomonas sp. UBA7606 (assembly GCF_002477705.1). NCBI lineage: Bacteria > Pseudomonadati > Pseudomonadota > Gammaproteobacteria > Lysobacterales > Lysobacteraceae > Stenotrophomonas > Stenotrophomonas sp. UBA7606. The sequence goes on from NZ_DLJW01000106.1 coordinate 81,744, forward strand.
GGCGATGACGCAGATGGGAGGGGGAGGGTCCACGCCACCGCCGCCTAATAACAGCCAGTAACTGCACCTGGTGTTGCCGGCGGCCAGCACGCTGTACTGGCCGCCGTTACATCAGCTTGCGTAGTACAGCTGGTATTCCAGCGGATGGGTCGCCGCGCGGAACGCGGTGACTTCCTTCATCTTCAACGCGATGTAGGCATCGATGAAGTCGTCGCTCATCACGCCACCGGCCTTGAGGAACTCGCGGTCCTTGTCCAGTGCTTCCAGCGCCTGGTCCAGCGAGGAGCAGACCTGCGGGATCAGCTTCTCTTCTTCCGGCGGCAGGTCGTACAGATCCTTGTCGCTCGGTGCGCCCGGGTCGATCTGGTTCTTGATGCCGTCCAGGCCGGCCATCATCAGCGCGGTGAAGGTCAGGTAGCCGGACTGGATCGGATCCGGGAAGCGCATTTCGATGCGGCGGGCCTTCGGGTTGGACACCCACGGAATGCGGCACGACGCCGAGCGGTTGCGGGCCGAATACGCCAGCATCACCGGTGCCTCAAAGCCCGGTACCAGGCGCTTGTAGCTGTTGGTGCCGGAGTTGGTGAAGGCGTTGATGGCACGGGCGTGCTTGAAGATGCCGCCGATGTACCACAGCGCCATCTGGCTCAGGCCACCGTAGCCATCACCGGAGAACAGGTTGGCGCCGCCCTTGGCCAGCGACTGGTGCACGTGCATGCCGCTGCCGTTGTCGCCGACCAGCGGCTTGGGCATGAAGGTCACGGTCTTGCCGTTGCGGTGGGCAACGTTCTTGATGACGTGCTTCATGCGCTGCAGTTCATCGGCCTTGGTGACCAGGGTGTTGAACTTGGCGCCGATCTCGCACTGGCCGGCATTGGCCACTTCGTGGTGGTGCACTTCGACCTCGATGCCGACCTTTTCCAGCACCTTGCACATCTCGGCGCGGATATCGTGCAGCGTGTCGGTCGGCGGCACCGGGAAGTAGCCGCCCTTCACGGTCGGGCGGTAGCCGCTGTTGGTGCCTTCGTAGCTCTTGCCGGTGTTCCAGGCGCCTTCCTCGGAGTTGATCTTGAAGAAGGTGTGGCCCATGTCGTTGGCGAACTGGACCGAATCGAAGATGAAGAATTCCGGCTCCGGGCCGAAGAAGGCCAGGTCGGCGATGCCCGAGGACTTCAGGTACGACTCGGCGCGCTTGGCGATGCCGCGCGGGCAGCGGCCGTAGCCCTGCATGGTGGCCGGGTCCAGCACGTCACAGGTCAGCACCAGGGTCGGGTCGGCGTAGAACGGGTCCAGGTAGGCGCTGTCGGCGTCCGGCATCAGCACCATGTCCGACTCGGCGATGCCCTTCCAACCGGCGATGGAGCTGCCATCGAACATCTTGCCTTCCTCGAACAGCGACGGCTCGATGATCGAGACCGGGAAGGTCACGTGCTGCTCGATGCCACGCATGTCGACGAAACGCAGGTCGATGAACTCGATCTGGTTGTCCTTGATCAGCTTCTCAACGTTTTCCAGGGACATCGGGTGAAACCTCGGATGGGTGGTGATGTGCCTGTAATACAGCAAACCCCGTGCCAACTTTCACGACGACGTAACGCATTGTTTTAATTGGGTGAACCCACCAAGTGGCGCAGAATGAATGCACCATGATGGTGCGCACATCATACGATCGCACCGTTCGGGTGCGCCGCCCGCAATGCTCTATGCTGTGCCCGCCTCCCAACACGCCGTTCCCATGTCCGACCTGCTCTCCGCCCTGCTATTGGGCATTCTTGAAGGCCTCACCGAATTCCTGCCCATCTCCAGCACCGGCCATCTGCTGATCGCCCAGCATTGGCTGGGCACCCGCTCGGATTTCTTCAACATCGTGATCCAGGCCGGCGCCATCCTCGCAGTGACCCTGGCCTTCCGCGAACGCCTGTGGTCGCTTGCCACCGGCCTGAACCAGCATGAGAACCGCGACTACGTGATGAAACTGGGCGTGGCCTTCCTGGTCACCGCCCTGGTTGGCCTGCCGGTACGCCTGGCCGGCTGGGAACTGCCTGAAACCGTGACGCCCGTGGCCTGGGCGCTGGTGATCGGCGGTGCCTGGATGCTGGTGGCCGAGCGCTTTGCCTCCCGCCTGCCCGACAGCGAGACAGTGACCTGGAAGGTCGCCATCGCGGTGGGCCTGGCGCAGGTCGTCGCCGGTGTTTTCCCCGGTACCTCGCGCTCGGCGGCGGCCATCTTCCTGGCCATGCTGCTCGGCCTGACCCGCCGCTCGGCAGCGGCCGAGTTCGTTTTCCTGGTCGGCATCCCCACCATGTTCGCCGCCAGCGGCTACGCCTTCCTTGAACTGGCCAAAGACGGCAAGCTGGGCAGTGAGAACTGGACCGATGTCGGCGTAGCCTTTGCCGCAGCGGTGGTTACCGGTTTCATCGTGGTGAAGTGGCTGCTGGGCTACATCAAGCGCCGCCCCTTCACCGGCTTTGCGCTATACCGCATTGCCCTCGGCATCGGCTTGCTGCTGTTCTTGCCTGCTGGAAACTGAATGCGACACGACGGTATTGACCCCGGTTCCGCCTGCGGACCGTTTATCGCCCCGAACCTTTTCACTCTCGCAAGGAGTTCCACATGAAGCGCATCCTCCTCCTGGCCCTGCCGTTTGCCCTGATGACCGCCTGCAGCAACCCGCCGGCCGCCAAGGACAGCGACAGCACCCCGGCCCCGGCCGCTGCTCCCGCCACTGCGGCCAGCAGCCTCGATGCTGCCCAGCTGACCGCCAACCACTGGCTGCTGGAGAACGCCGTGGACGCTGCCGGCAAGCGCATCGACGGCCTGCTGGTGAACCCGGACAAGCCCGTCACCCTGGACTTCAAGGACGGCCGCCTGTCGGTCAGCAATGCCTGCAACCGCATGGGCGGCAGCTACACCCTGGAAGGCGACAGCCTGAGCCTGGGCGGCATGATGTCCACCAACATGGCCTGCGCAGGCAACTTGATGGACGTGGAGCGGCTGATCGGCGAGCGCCTGCAGAGCAAGCTGACGGTGCGTTCGCTGGATGCCTCGGCGCTGACCCTGGTCGCCGCCAATGGCGACGTGCTGAGCTTCCGCGCCGAGCCGACCGCCGAGACCCGTTATGGCGGCGAAGGCGAGACCGTGTTCATGGAAGTGGACGCACAGACCAAGCCCTGCCCGCACCCGCTGATGAAGGACGCCACCTGCCTGCAGGTGCGTGAGGTGAAGTACAACGAACAGGGCCTGGAACAGGGCAAGCGCGGTGCCTACGAAAATTTCTACGGCAACATCGAGGGCTACAAGCACGAGCCGGGCGTGCGCAACGTGCTGCGCCTGAAGCGCTTCCAGATCAAGAATCCGCCGGCCGACGCCCCGTCGCAGGCCTATGTGCTGGACATGGTGGTAGGTTCGGAAATGGTGAAGTAAGCCCGCAGGGCTTTCGCAGACAGAAAGGGCGCCTTGCGGCGCCCTTTCTGTTTTGTAGAGCCGCCCCATGCTCGGCTGGGAAAGCTTCATCTATAGAGCCGAGCCATGCTCGGCTGGGGAACGCTTCACCTGTAGAGCCGAGCCATGCTCGGCTGGGGCATTACCGGGAAAGCCTCTGCCGAGCATGGCTCGGCACTACACCCCCTCCCTTGCGCCGAAGGCGGAGGGGAGGGTTGGGGAGGGGTTGCTCCTGCCTCTTGCCGAGCATGGCTCGGCACTACCTTGGCATTGCTGGCAAGGCCCCTTGCCGAGCATGGCTCGGCACTCCATGGTCAAGCCAGCGCTTTGTTCAACGTGTACGTGCCATGCACCGCTGCTTCGGCCAGCACATGGCCCTGCATCGCGCGTTGCACATCAGCAGCGGTGAACGCACCCTCAACCGGCAACCGCTCCACATCCAGCGCGAAGAGGCGGAAGAAATAGCGGTGCACGCGCTCGTCGTTGAAGGGCGGGTACGGGCCGTCATAGCCGTAATACGTGCCGCTCATCTGCGCATTGCCGGCAAACCAGCCGGTGTAATCGTTGATGCCCTGGCGTGCACCGGCCGGGCCGGCCGGTTGCGCCTTGCCGTGCGCGGTGAAGCCGTCGCTGCAGCTGCCGGCAGCAATCTCACGCAGCTCGGCAGGAACATCCACCATCACCCAATGCACGAAGTCGGTGCGCGGCTGGTCCAGCGGGATGCTGACGTCGTCGCGACCCACCAGCTCGGCCACTGTCGGCACATCCGGGTCCACGCAGATCAGTGCGAACGACCGCGTACCCGCCGGCACATCCGTCCATGCCAGCTGCGGATTACGGTTGCCGGCAAAGCCGTCGGCTTGGCCCGCGGCAAACTCGGCCGGAATGGGCTGGGCGTTGCTGAAACTCTGGCTGTCCAGTTTCATCGGGTCTCCTGGGATCAGACTTCGGGGTAGCCCAGCCGCACTGCGACCGGGGTGAGATACAGGAACTCGGCTGACAACACCTTGGCGTACCTGCGCCAATGCCCCGCTTCGATGGTACGCGGGCCAAGGCTGCGCACCGGCGGGAAGCGCAGGCCGAACGCCTGCTCCATCAGTGCACCCATTGCTGCTGGATCGTTGACCGCGTCATCGGTACGCAGGATCAGGTGCGGGTACAGGTCCTTGTCGTGCAGTTCGATCACCTGCTCCATCGAACGCGCCAGCCATTGCGCCGCATCCATCGAGGAGGTCAGTGCCAGCGGTGCCGGCGAGCCCAGCGCCAGCCACTCGATCAGCATGTCGCGCGGATCACGCACCGCCACGACCATGCGACCTTCGGGCAGCTGCGGGCGCAGCGCCCACAGCAGCGCGTTGTCCCACCACAGCAGCCAGTCGATGATGTTGCCATCCTCGATACCACGGCTGGGCAGCTGCTCGCGCCACTGCTGTACCAACTGCTCGGGGCTGAGCACGTCGGTTGCAAGGCGCTGCAGGGTCAGGAAATTCTGGAAAGCGTCGGTGGGCGGGGTCGGGCCAAAGCGGTCGCCCCGCAGCACGCGGCTACCGGCTCCCATCACCGTGGCGACGCGCTCCACCCCCGAACCTGGCGCTCCCCACAGAAACATGGGACGCATGACGGTACTGTCGGCCACCTCGCCCATTGCCGGCCACTCCGCCGGTGCCTTGGCCTGCTGCGGCAGCGGCAGGCGACTGGGTGCCAGCTCACTGTGCACGCGCAGCCAGGTGTCCACCGCGCCTGCCGGATCATTGGCACGGTCCTGGGTGGCACCCAGCCAGGTGCGCAGGGAGATGCGTGCCGGTTCCGGGGCCTGTTCCAGCAGCGCCTGGATGTGCGCCACCGCCGCGGCCGGTTCGCGCACCAGCAGCGCCTCGACAATGCGCTGCTCGCCGCTGAGCCGACCCGGCTCCAGCGCTACGATGCGCCGCGCCAGTGCTTCGGCTTCATCGTGCTGCTGGTTCATGTCGTGCAGGCTCATGCGCGCTTCCAACGCAGGAACGTGCTCCGGCATTGCCGCCAGCCAGCGTTCCACCACTTCCACCGCTTCCTCGCTGCCCACCTGGGCAATGGCCAGGCGGGCCAGCCACAGGTCATGCAGCTGGGTGTGCTCCTGCAGCACCGCTTCCAGCGTGGTCCGCGCTTCCTCGTCACGGCCCAACCGCTGCCAGGCAACCAGCATCATCTGCAGCACCGCGCGCTCGCCGGGCAGTTCGGCCAGCAGCGGGTGCAGGTAGTCCAGCGCCTGCTGCGGCTGGCCCGCGGCCAGCTCCAGCTCGGCGGCCAGCCTGCGCATGCCGGTGGTGTTGCCCTGCGGCGTCGCCAGGACTTCGCGCAGCACTTCCGCGGCACGGTCCAGGTGGCCTTGGCGCAGGGCCAGCTGCACCAGCAGGCCGCGCAGGGAATGATTATCCGGGCTCAGCTCCAGCACGCGGCGGAACGCCTGCTCGGCGAACGCCACCATCTCCTTGCCCAGGTACGCAAAACCCAGCGCGTACAGCACGCGCGGGTCGTTGGGCAGCTGCGCGGCGGTAGCCGACAGAACGGCCAGGGCGCGATCTGCGTCCCCCCGGCGCAATGCCACCATGCCCTGCAGCGCGCCCAGCTCGGGGCTGTCCGGATCCACGCGCTCGGCAAGGCGCAGCAGGCGCTCGGCTTCATCCACGTCGTCGCGGCCAAGTGCCAGGTGCGACTGCATGACGTAGGCGGAGAATTCGTTGGGGTTCAGGGTGGTGGAACGCTCCAGCGCCTGCCCGGCCGCGCCGATCTGGCGTTGGGCCAGCAGCAGGCCGGCGTGCTGCAGGTGCAGGGCGGCATCGTCCGGTGCCAGCGACAGGGCCTGGGCCAGCGCCGCCTGCGCGGCTTCCAGCTGGCCCTGCTGCTGCAGCGCCAATGCCAGCCAGCGGTGGGCTTGGGCCTGCTGCGGCTCGGCGGCGACCCAATCACGGGCCAGGGTCACGGCCTCATCGGCCGCGTTGCGGCGCAGGGCTTCAATGATGGTGTCTTGCATGGCGGTCCAGCGTCAGCGCAAAAAACGCATTGTAGCGGGCGCGGCCGCCGCCACGGTTCAGCCGGCGACAGCCGCCGCCAGCTGCTGCGCTACCCAGCGCTCGGAGAAACCATCACCGCGCAGGTTTTCAATGAAGCCGCAGTGCCCCCCCCAGCGCGCGATCTGCAGGCTGGCATGGGCCGGCAGCTGCCAATCGTGGAAGGTGGTGAACGGGATCACCGGGTCGTCGGCTGCCATCAGGATGTCGGCCGGCACCTGCAATGCGGCCAGCTTGGTGCCGGCGATCGAATAGCCGTCGAAGTAATCCTGCAGGGTGTTGAAATCGGTATGCCGCTGTACCAGCCAATCGGTGAGCGCGCGGATATCCAGCTTCAGCACGCTGTCGTCGCAGTCGGCCAGCTCCGGGAACAGTGCACGCTTGCGGCGCAGCGAGCCGGTCCACTTGCGGCGGAAATACCAGTCGTACATCACCGGCCCGCGCTCGATGCTGTCCATGGTGATGGCCGGGTCCAGCACCGGGCAGACCGAGGCCACGTGCTGCAGCGGCACCCCGGCCGCCGGTGCGTGCAACGCCAGCCGCAGCACGAAGTTGCCCCCCAGCGAGTAACCGGCGGCAACCATCGGCAGGCCGGGGAAACGGCGGGCGACATCGGCGGCAGCGTTGACCACTTCCCCGATGCGGCAGGAGTGGAAGATGCCGGGATTGAGATGGTGGGTATTGCCATGGTCGCGGAAGTTCAGCCGCACCACCGCGAACCCGCGCTCCAGCATGCGCGCGGCGGTCATGCGCATGTAGCTGGACTCGGCACTGCCTTCCCAGCCGTGCAGCAACAGTGCCAACCCCTGCGGCGTGCTGCCCGGCACCTGGCTGTGCCAGGCCTGCAGACGCACACCGTCGCCGCCGTCCAGGATCAGTTCGCGGGTCAACGCGCCGCTGCGCGCCAGCAGCTGTTCACCGCGGCGCAGGCGTACCCGGCTGGAGGCCAGCATCGATTGCAGGTGCGGACTGCGCAGCCAGCGCGGCGGTTGGTACTCGGCGGCAATCAGCATGGCCATGCCGTCGACGGGATCCAAACAACGGTGGCATGCAGCGACGGCATCGCCTCACGGCCCTTCCATCACCGCCACGATGCGCGCACGCGAGGTCTCGGCGATGCGCCGGCGTCCTTCCAGGTCGTGGCTGCCGATCGGCTCCAGGAAGTGCACCTCGGCGCGGCGCGCCGGCTCACCCAGCAGCCGCAGGAAATTGCCGAAGAAGCTTTCGCCTGGCCCGAATGCCACCATGGTCTGCGCATCGCCACGCACGCCATAGCGCAGGGCGACCGGCTGCACCGGCACGTTGGCCTCGACCGCGGCCTGGAAAATACGCGCGTGGAACGGCCCCACTTCGTGCCCGCCACGGGTGCGTCCTTCCGGGAATACCGCCACCGGCCGCTGCTCGAGCAGACGCTTGACCATCTCGTCCATCACCCCGCCCAGCGACTCGGTGTTGCCGCGCTGGTGGTAGATGGTATGGCCGCGCGTCGCCAGCCAGCCCACCAGCGGCCAGCCGGCGATCTCGCGCTTGGCCACGAACCCCACCATTTTCTGGCTGTGGATCATGCAGATATCGACCCAGCCCACGTGGTTGGCGACAAACAGCACCGCCCCCGGCAAGGGTTGACCATAGCGCTGCAGGCGGAAGCCGAAGATCCACATCAGCCAGCCCGACCACCAGCGCACGATACGGTGCTCCAGCGGATCGGCGGCACCCCCCATGCGCCCCATCGGCGGCGTCATCAGCAGCAGGGTCAGGGGCAGGAACAGGACGATGTGAACCAGCAGCAGCGGGACGCGGTACAGGTAGCGGAACACGCGAGCCACACCGCCCTGGCGGGCGGGTCGGGGGGAAGTCATCCGCTCACGATACCGGATGCGGTCAGGCTTCCGCCAGCGCGCCCCATCCGGGTCCAGTTTGGGGGCATACTCCGGCAAAAGGTGTACTGGTCCACAGTCTTGGGCAGGAACGGGGGTTTCCTACCCACATGTTCTGGCTCTTACACCTTTCGTGCCCGCGAAATGTGTAAAACAGGTATCCAACGTTCAGGGGAGCGGAGAAATGGATCGGCAGCCGCTGTTGCCAGCCGAGGACGTGCTGCGGTTCTTCCCGGCTGCGCTGGAGCAGGTCAGCAGCGGGGTGATCCTGTTCGACGACCAGAACACCATCCTGTACTTCAACCGGGCCATGGAGCTGATCTCCGGCTGGCCGCGCGAGCAGGCATTGGGGCGCAACCTGGGCATGCTGGCCCCCGAAGCCATGCGCGCGCGTTACGACACCCGCAACTACCCGGGCGCCAGCAACCGCGTGCAGGAACTGGCCGCCACCCCGCACGACATACAACTGGTGCGCAAGGACGGGAGCACCTGCTGGATCAGCACCACCCTGTCGCAGGTGACCAGCGAGGGCCGCGACCTGCGCATGGTGCTGATCACCGATGTCACTGCCCGGCGCGAAGCGCAGGCCCGCGAGCGCCTGCTTTCGCTGGGCTTCGACGAGACCCAGAGTGCGGTGTTGATCACCGACCCGGCCGGTTGCATCGAGCACGCCAACAAGGGGTTCCGCCGCCTGTTCGGCTTCCTTGACAGCGAAGCCGCCGGGCAGTTCGTGCCCAACCTGCTGGCGCCCGGGCGCCATGAGCCGGAGCAGATCAAGGCCTACCGTGCGCGCCTGCAGGCCGGCCAGCCCATTCGTGCCGACGAGCGCCTGTTCCGCAAGAACGGGCAGCCACTGTGGTGCTCGGTCAGCACCAACCCCATTTTCGATGACTACGGCAAGCTGGTGAACCTGGTCATCGTGCTGATGGACATCACCCGTACCAAGGTGCACGAGGTACTGCAGCACAAGATGCTCGACGCAATGGTGCGCGAGGTGCCTACCGTCGAAGTGATGCAGATGATGTGCACCGAGGTGGAGAAGATCGCCCCGCAGGTACTGTGCTCGGTGTTGCGTGTGGACGAGGGCAAACTGCGTACGCTGGCCGCCCCCAGCCTGCCGGAAAGCTACAACCGCCTGGTCGATGGCGTGCCGGTCGGCCCGCGTACGGGCAGCTGCGGCACCGCCGCCTACACAGGCCAGATGGTGGTGGCCCGCGACATCGCCACCGATCCCAACTGGGAGGGCATCAGCGCACTGGCGCTGCAGCACGGCCTGGCAGCGTGCTGGTCGACCCCGATCAAGTCCAACGACGGCCGCGTGCTTGGCACCTTTGCCTTCTATTACCGGCAACCGCACGAGCCGGACAGCTTCCACCGGCGTCTGGTCGAAGTGATCGTGCACCTGTGCGCGCTTGCACTGGAGCGCGAGGAAGCACGCAACCGTATTCGCCGGTTGGCCTTCTACGACGACCTCACCGGCCTGCCCAACCGCAGCCTGTTGCACGCACAGGCCGACCAGGCGATCACCGCCGCCAGCCACAACGGGCAGCGGCTGGCGGTGTTGTTCATCGACCTGGACCGCTTCAAGCAGGTCAACGACTCCTTCGGCCACCCCGGTGGCGATGAGCTGCTGCGTACGGTGGCGCGCCGGTTGCAGGAAGAAACCGGACCGATGGATATCGTCGGCCGCCAGTCCGGCGACGAGTTCGTGGTGCTGCTCAACCCCTGCGACGTTGCCACCGCCAGCGAACGCAGCGAACACCTGCTGCGCATGCTGGGCCAGCCCCTGCAGCTGGGCGAGGTGGAGATACGGCCTTCGGCCAGCATCGGCATCAGCGTGTTCCCGCACGACGGCACCAACATGGATGCCCTGCTCCACCACGCCGACGTGGCGATGTACCAGGCCAAACACAACGGCCGCAACCGGGTGCGCTTTTACAGCAGCGAGATGGACGAGTGCGCGCAGGAACGCATGGCGCTGGAGGCCGCACTGCGCGAGGCACTGGAACAGGGCCAGCTGCAGCTGCACTACCAGCCCCAGATCGACATCCAGAACGGCCGCCTGCACAGCGTGGAGGCACTGGCGCGCTGGCATCACCCGCGGCTGGGCAGCGTGCCGCCGATCCGCTTCATCCCCTTGGCTGAAGAAGCCGGGTTGATCGGCGACCTGGGCCGGTGGGCCCTGCAGGAGGCCTGCCAGCAGCTGCACCGCTGGCGCATGGACGGGCTGGAGGTGCCGTCGGTATCGGTCAATCTGTCGCCGACCAATTTCCACAACCCCGGGCTGCCCGACACCATCGCCCAGATCCTGCGCCAGCAGGCGCTGCAGGCGTCGGACCTGACCCTGGAGATCACCGAGGACGTCTTGCTCGATGGCGACCCCACTACCCTTCAGGTACTGCGGCAGGTGCATGCACTGGGTGTACGGCTGTCGATGGATGACTTCGGCACCGGTTATTCCAGCCTGAGCTACCTGCGCCAGTTGCCGGTCAGCGAATTGAAACTGGACCGCAGCTTCGTGCATGGCATCGAGGCCGACGAGGTTGCCAGCGCACTCACCCAGGCCATCGCCCATATCGGCCAGAGCCTGCAGCTGAAGGTGGTCGCCGAAGGCGTGGAAAGCGCCGAGCAGCTGCGCCTGCTGGGCGCGCAGGGCTACCAGATCGCACAGGGCTTCCACTTCACCCCGGCCTTGCCGGCACCGGCACTGGCGGACTGGGTGCGCGAGCACCTGCCCACGGCGGCAATGGTTTAGGCAAGCACCGTAGTGCCGAGCCATGCTCGGCATGGGGCTTCACCGGTAATGCCCATTGCCGACCATGGGTCGGCACTACCACACCCGGCGACCGCCACACCTTGGGCGATAGCCGAACGCTGACGCACTACTGTAGTGCCGAGCCATGCTCGGCATGGGGCTACACCGGCAATGCCCATTGCCGACCATGGCTCGGCACTACCACACGGCAATCGCCACGCGTTGGGCGATAGCCGAACGCTGACGCACTACCGTAGTGCCGAGCCATGCTCGGCATGAGGCTTCACCGGTAATGCCCTTTGCCGACCATGGGTCGGCACTACCACCCGGCAATCGCCACGCGTTGGGCGATAGCCGAACGCTGACGCACTACCGTAGTGCCGAGCCATGCTCGGCATGAGGCTTCACCGGTAATGCCCTTTTGCCGACCATGGCTCGGCACTACCACACGGCAACCGCCACGCGTTGGGCGATAGCCGAACGCTGACGCCTACTGTAGTGCCGAGCCATGCTCGGCAGAAGCTTCACCGGCAATGCCCTTTGCCGACCATGGGTCGGCACTACCACAGGCGGTCACCGCCGCCTGTTGTATCGCCCGCACCTAGCCCGTGGCCACAACCGCCAAGGTCAGCCGCGAAATGCACACCGGCTTGCCGGCCTCGTCCTCGATGCGGATCTCCCACACCTGGGTGGTGCGGCCCACATGCAGCGCGCGCGCGGTGCCGGTCACCACGCCGCTGCGCGCGGCGCGCAGGTGGTTGGCATTGATTTCCAGCCCCACGCAGACCTGCTGCGCCGGGTCCACACACAGGTTGCCGGCGCTGCTGCCCAGGGTTTCAGCCAGTACCACCGAGGCGCCACCGTGCAGCAACCCATACGGCTGTTTGGTGCGCGCGTCCACCGGCATGGTTGCCTGCAACCAGTCCTCACCGGCGGCGGTGAACACGATGCCGAGGTGATCGATCAATGTATCGCGGCTGAGGGCATTGACCTGCTGCAGATCAACCGGCTGGCGGAATACTCGTGACATGCGTGCACCTGCGTTGGACGGGGGTTACAGAATCGGTACCAGGCCTGCACCAAAGGCGGTGAGCATGCGCACCAGCAGCCACTTGGGGCCGACGTCCACTTCCGGGAAGTCGCCTACCGCGCTGTAACAGGCATGGAAGCCCGGGTCCTGCCGGCGCAGCGGCTGCGGGCAGTCCGGGCCCGGCTTGAATTCGTAGTCGGTGGCATAACGCCACGGCCAGAAATCCAGCACCGGCAGCGCCTCGGAGGCCTTGCCGATGCTGTAGTTGAGCCCCGACAACACCGGCGGCTTCTGCCGCGGGGCCACCACCCAGGAGTTGTCCGGGTGCACATCGCGCAGGATGCTCTGCGCCAGGGCTTCGGCGAACCGCGGGTCGTTGATGATCACCGCACCTTCGGTGTTGTAGTTCTCACTGCGCGGATCGAAGTTGTGGGTGCCGATCACCGCGATGCGGCGGTCCACCACCATCGATTTGGCGTGCAGACCCATGCGCGCGCCCTTGCGGGTCACCGGCAATGGTCGGTTGACCGCACGCGTTCCCAGGAAGGACGGACGGGTTTCGGTACGCAGCACATCGCGCTCCACCTCGCTGCCGTTGACCGAGGGCTTGCGGCCGGAACCACTACCACGCACGTTGCTGCCTGCCGCGCTGCCACCGATCACCCGGTTGCGCTCAGGTACTGGCGGCAGGCCATCCAGTGCCGGCGGCAGCAGCTGCCGGTAGTCGATCGGCGCATCCAGCGGAAAGGGCTTGTACTCGTAGATGTTGAAGCCCAGTTCGCGCAGGTTGCGGCGTTTGTACTTGTAGGACAGCGCGTAGACGATGGGGTTGTCGGTAGCCGCCAGGCTGTTGGTCGACACCACCACCCGCGGTGGCTGGTCACGCTTGCGCAGGTCCTTGAACAGCTTCTGCGCGGGCTTGGACAACACCAGGTACGGCGTCTGCAACAGCACTTCGCTCTGCGCCGAGGCGATCAGCGCATCCAGGCGCGGCTCGGTCAGGTGCTGGCCGGCGAGCGGTTCTTCGGCGCGCTCACGGCGGTGCTTGCGTGGCAGGTCGGCGACATAGCTCACCGATTGCACCGGCAAGGCAGTGGCGACAAAGGCCTGGTTGATGAAGTCCGGATCGGCCGCCTCCTCGTCCACCCGCTCGATGCGCTCCGGGTGCAGGAAGGACGCCTCCGGCAGCGCCGGCACCCCGCCACGCAGCAATGCCTTGCCCACGTCGTTCAGGCGTTCGGCCGGCACGCTGCGCCGCGCCACCCAGAAGGCCTGGAAGTTTGCGGCCATCTCCCGCACTTCCGGGCCGGCCACGATAACGTCACGATCACGGAAGTTGTATTCCCGATCCCAGTCGTAATAGTCGTCCTGGTAGTTGCGGCCGCCCACCACGCCGAGCACGTCGTCGATCACCAGCAACTTGTTGTGCATGCGCTGGTTGAAGCGCCGGAAGCAGCACAACACGCTGCCGGCATAGTCCAGGTAGTTGAGCTTGGCCTTGCCGAAGGTGGGGTTGTAGACGCGCAGCTCGAAGTTGGCATGGGCGCCGGACAGGGCGCTGAGCATGTGCACGTCCGAGATCGCCGATAACTGATCGATCAGCACCCGTACCTTGACTCCGCGTGCGGCGGCGGCCAGCAGCTCGTCGATGACCATGCGCGCACTGTCATCGGTATCGAAGATATAGGTCTGCAGGTCGACGCTGCGGGTGGCGCTGCGGATCAGGTTCAAGCGTGCCACCAATGACAGCTCACCCTCGTCCAGGATGGTGGCGTAGTGGCGCGGGGCCTGCGCGGTGGATTCAGCCATGGCCTGCCCACCCAGCGCGCGCAAGGGTGAATCCAGCGCGCAGCGGTCGGCGCGCTCGCAGTTGACCTCGGTGGACCGGGCAGCCACGGCAATGCCTTGCGCCTGGTCGCGCTGCTGCTGCGACAACGAGGCACAACCACCGGCCAGCAACAGGGCCAGCACCAGCGACAGGCGGACGACAAAATTCACGGTTTGGGGGCGCTTTTCAGGCGCGTACGCAGTACGAATATCACTCGATCACTCAGGGCCATCTGCCAGGCGTCCATGCCGTACAGGCTCCGGGAAACGGTGCCGCGGCTGACGAGGTCGCAATCATAGCCGGGCCTGTCGCATTCAGGTTTGCCCAGAAACATGGTCTCGCGGCGGCTGATACCGCGGATGGACAACCGCCCTGGCACCGGCCCGCCAGTTGCGGTGATGCCCGGCAGGTAGGGGTCCGAATCGAACTCCACCACCGGATAGCGCGCGGCGTCGAAGAAATCCTCCCCACGCATCCAGCCGGTATAGCGCGGCTTGCCAGGGATCTCGACGTATTGGGCAAACATCCTCAGCCGCACCTGGTGGCGGCCATCGGGCAACTCGGTGATCCAGCCCTCGAAACGCGGGAACTCCCCCTCCACCCGTTGCCCGAAGCGGGTGCGGATCTCGAAGCCAAAACGTGAACGCGCCGGATCGAACGGTAACGGCTCGGCCGCCAGGGCCGAGCCGCAACATATCAGACCTGCCAACAGCAGCCCGTACCGCACTGACCGCATGGGTTCAGGGCCACCAGAACGCCGTCAGGCGGGCAATGCCCGGTTCGATGCCGGCCTCCATCGGCAGCGACAGCACCGCCACCGACGCCGGCGGCATGCCGCGGTAGTCGCCGGACTGGCCGCTGTGCATCAGCGCCACCAGTTGCTCCAACCCGGGGTTGTGGCCCACCACCAGCAAGCGCTCCACTTCGCGGTGCTCGTCCAGCAGGGCAGCCAGGGTGCCCGGGGCGGCCTCGTAGATGCGTTCTTCCAGGCGCTGTTCCACATAGCCGGTGCGTTCCAGCACCGCCTCCAGCGTCTCGCGGGTGCGCCGCGACGGCGAGCACAGCACCCGGTCGGGCACCAGCTTCTGTTCCTGTAACCAACGGCCGGCGGCCTCGGCCTCGGCCAGGCCATGCGGTGAGAGGGGCCGGTCGATATCGGCCTGGCCATTGGCCGCCGGTTCGGCATGGGCATGTCGCAGCAGGATCAATTCACGCATGGTCGGGTAGTACTCCTGTCAGACCTTGTTCAACCACTTGAGCAGCGGCTCCCAGTCCTGCTGGTGCTCGCGTACCTGTGCTGAGTGATAGTCGAACAGGCTGCGCCCAAGCCCGACCATCACCACATAACTCTGGCTGTCGCGCAGCTGCGCGACCACCTCGTACGGCCATTCCGCCAGCATCTGCCGGGCCTGCTGCGAGGTCTGCGTCCATGGCTTGGTGCGGTTGAGCACCAGCCCTACCGGCACGGCGCGCGAATGGACGCGCTTGATCCTGGCCAGGCTGTTGAGGAAGCCGACGATGGCCTCGATGTCCAGCGCCGAGGGCAGCACCGGTACCACCAGCGCATCGGCGATGTCGATGAAACGCTCCAGGTCCTCGCCATAGGCACCGGCCGGGGCATCGACGATGACCTGTTCGGCACCGTCGGGGATGAGCTTCTCCCAGTTCTTCTTGCGGTGCACATCCACCGGCAGCACCGCGCTCTCCAGGCTGGAGCGGCGCTGGGCCCAGCGCGTGCTGGAGCCCTGCGGGTCGGCATCGGCAATCACCGTTGCCTTGCCGGACAAGGCCGAGTGCGCGGCCAGATGGGTGGCGATGGTGGTCTTGCCGACACCACCTTTGGAGCCGGCTACCAGGATCGTCTTCATGCACGCCTCGTTTACGCGGGTCTTGCCCGCAGCGTACACCGCGACGTGTTGCCAAAGGTAGTCATCAGGTGAGGGCGTGACCGGCAGCCCAGCTTTGCTATCGTGTGCGCCCCGGCGATGGAACGACCATGAGCGAACTGCAGGACCTCACCGCGCTGATCCGCGCCAATACCCCGCTGATCGTCATCGAAACGCCGGATGAGGGCCGTATCGTAGAACTGTTCCGGCAGGCGCTGATGCACGTCTGGCGGGCCCTGTACCGGTGGAGCATCACCGAGGGCCTGCGCCGCATCGACATGGACCGCGAGGACGAGGCCTTCGGCCCGCCCGATGCCAGCTCTGCCCTGCGCATGATCCAGGACGCCGAGCAGCGTGGCATCTACCTGCTGCTGGATTTCCACCCCTACCTGGGCTACGCCAGCCACCAGCGGCTGCTGCGTGACATCATCCAGCGCCGCCACAGCCAGCCACACGTGCTGGTGCTGATAGGCACCAAGGTGGAACTGCCGGCCGAGCTGGAAGCCCTGGCCACCCGCTTCAACCCGCGCCTGCCCGATGCCAATGCCCTGCTGAAGATGCTGCGCGAGGAAGCCAGCGCCTACGCCAGCGAGAATGGTGGCCGGCGGGTGGAGGTGGACCAGGAGGCCGTGCAGCAGATCCTGCGCAACCTGCGCGGGCTCAGCCTGACCGATGCCCGCCGCATTGCCCGCCAGCTGATCCATGCCGATGGCGCGCTGAAGGCCGACGACCTGCCACAGCTGGCCAAGCTCAAGTTCGAGCTGCTCAACCGCAGCGGCAACCTGCATTACGAATACGACTCGGCGCGCTTTGCCGACGTGGCCGGGGCCCGCCGGCTCAAGCGCTGGATCGAACAGCGGCGGGCGGTGTTCGTGTCCGGCAACGCCCCTCCCGGGCTGGACCCGCCCAAGGGCATGCTGCTGCTGGGCGTGCAGGGCTGCGGCAAGTCGATGCTGGCCAAGGCCACCGCCGCCGGCTTCGCGGTGCCGTTGCTGCGGCTGGATTTCGGCAGCCTGTACAACAAGTACCACGGCGAAACCGAGAAGAACCTGCGCGAGGCGCTGGCCTCGGCCGAGCAGCTGGCACCCTGCGTGCTGTGGATCGACGAGATCGAAAAGGGCCTGGCCAGCAGCGGCGAGGACGGCGGTGTGTCGCGGCGGATCCTGGGCTACCTGCTGACCTGGATGGCCGAACGCAAGGCGCCGGTATTCATCGTCGCCACCGCCAACCAGGTGCAGGAACTGCCGGCCGAACTGCTGCGCAAGGGCCGCTTCGATGAAATCTTCTTCGTCGATCTGCCCGCGCCGGATGCCCGCGTCGAACTGCTGCAGTTGCACCTCACCCGCCGCCACCTGCAGCCGGAACAGTTCGCCCTGCCTGCGTTGGCCGCAGCCAGTGAGGGTTTTTCCGGCGCCGAGATCGAGCAGGCGGTGGTGGCCGGCCTGTACGCCGCACATGCGGAAGGCAAGCCCCTGGACACCGACCTGCTGATGGCCGAGATCCGCAACACAAGACCGCTGTCGGTACTGATGGCCGAGCAGGTGCAGTCGCTGCGCGATTGGGCGCGCGAGCGCACCGTGCCGGCGGATTGAGCGCCCGCCAAAGATCGATAGCCTACACAGTTCGTAGCCCGGGTAAGCGCAGCGCACCCGGGGAAGCTGACACGTGCGTAGATGGCGAAGCGTGCAAAGCACCAAAACCGCTGGCATCCCTACGCGTGCAGCGCTGCTTGCCACCCGATTTCCCGGGTGCGCTGCGCTTACCCGGGCTACGGGGCTGCAGCAAGCAAGTCTTCTTCATCCGCGATGCAGAAGTTCGCGAACAACACGGTAGTGCCGAGCCATGCTCGGCAGGGGCCTCACCCACGATCCAGAAGCCCCCAGAAGACCAACGGTCCCCCACCCCTGGTAGGCCCGGGTAAGCGCAGCGCACCCGGGGAAGCTGACACGTGCGTAGATGGCCAAACGTGCAAAGCACCAGACCCGCAGGTATCCACACGCGTGCAGCACTGCTTGCCACCCGATTTCCCGGGTGCGCTGCGCTTACCCGGGCTACGGGGCTGCAGCAATCAGGCCTTCTTCATCCGCGATGCAGAAAATTGCAAACAGCGCGGTAGTGCCGAGCCACGCTCGGCAGGGGCTTTCCCGGCCAACGGGACCTCCGCCCCACCCTATCGCCCGACTGGCCCCTTGGCGGAGCGCCTTATTCAATCTTTGGAGATATCGGCTGCCAGTCTGCCGGTGGCTGCAGCGGCATTCCATGTGCCTGCACCAAGCGCTCGATCGCCGGCAGCTCACCCAGCGTCCTCGTCAATTGCATGTATTCGGACAGGGACAGTTTTGACTGCGCCGGTTCGGAGCTGCCAAGCAACGTGCTGCCCGCCATGCTCAACCACTGCAGTTGGCGCCCGCGTGCCTGCCACTGCGCCTTGGATGCGGCGTCGGTCTCCAACCGCTCCAATCGCGCGACGCCGATGGACGCCAGCAACAACGAGCCACTGTTGGCCATGGCCTCCAGTACATGGCGACATTGCGCCATCGTTTCCCCGGCAGGCGCGTCGCAGCGCTTCAAGATCTCGCGCAACGGAAACGGTACGTGGGCTGCCGCAGCGGAAAACTGTTGCTCAACACGATAGCGCTGCACGTCGACCGGCTTGGCGCCTGCGGCCCCCTGCTCCTGGCTTGCGGCGGCCAGGGCAGCCATCGGTTGATCGGCGGTGGC
This sequence comes from Stenotrophomonas sp. UBA7606, assembly GCF_002477705.1. Classification (NCBI taxonomy): domain Bacteria; kingdom Pseudomonadati; phylum Pseudomonadota; class Gammaproteobacteria; order Lysobacterales; family Lysobacteraceae; genus Stenotrophomonas; species Stenotrophomonas sp. UBA7606. Next base: position 100,329 of record NZ_DLJW01000106.1, read on the forward strand.
GTCATCAAGCAGCCCGACCAGCGCCATCAAAGGATCCCGGTACTGCGTGGCACGGGCCGCGCGTTGCCACGCCAGCTCGGCCGCACGCGGATCCTGGCGCTTGTTTGCCAACTGCATCAACAGCAGTTGGCTGCCGATGTCATCCACATCCGTGGTTTCCAGCGTGGCACGTGCCTGCTCCACGTCACAGTAATCATCCTGCACACAACGACTGATCGCGGCCTGTGCAATCAATGGATCCCCTGCTCCGGTCCGCACCGCGCGCGCAAACCAGGCCTCTGCTTCGGGCGAATAATCAGACTTGCCCGAGCCAAGGTTCACGCTCAGTGGCGCCAACAACCATGCCGCATACAAGCTGCGGGGACGACCGCTGGCAGCGATGGCGCGCCCCAATTGCGTCCTTTCCTGTGCCCAGGCTTCATATTGCGCGTTCGATGGTTGCCCCGCCGCGACATCCTTCGCGACCTGTTGTGCTGCCGTGGCATCGGTTGCCGCCAACAGCGCCAGACCTGCTGCCAGTATCCAAGACCTGTGCATCCTGCCTCCTGATTTTCCGCGGGGACCGACACCCGGTCCTCACCCCATCCTATCCAGCACCCATACCCAGGCGGGCAATGTCACCAATGACAGCACGATGCCATAGCCCACCATCGCTGCCGCAAGCCGTGGGGCCAAGCGATGTGAAATCGCCAGTGCCGCCGCGGTGATCATAGTCGGCATCGCAGTTTCCAGCACGTTGACCCGCAGCATTTCCCCTTGCAGGCCAAATGCCCAGGACAGCGGCAGGGCGGCGGCCGGCAACACCAGCAATTTGAGCAGCAGCCCCACCCCCAACGGCGCCAGTTCCGCGCGCGACAACCGCAGCTGGATGGTAAGGCCGACGGCCAGCATCACCAACGGCAGCATCGCATCGGCCAGGTTCTTCAGTGCCGATGCAATCCAGCGTGGTGGCTCGGCGGGCATCACCAGCAGGGCGAACACCAGCGCCCATAACGGCGGAAACATCGCGATGCGGCGCAGTATCTGGCCGGCGCTGGGTGGCGTATCACCGCTGTACCTGGCCAACACGTACAGGCCAAAGGTGGACAGCAATACAAAGGTGCCGAACTGGTCGTAGACCACCGCATAAGGCAAGGCATGGTCACCCAGCAATGCACGCACCATCGGGTAGCCGATGAAGCTGGAATTGCACAGCGCCACGCATAGCAGCAACACCGCATGCACCTGGCGCTCGAACTTGAACAGCCGCGTGGCCAGGCTGACCAATGCCAGGGAAAGCAGCATCAGCAGCCAGGGTGTCAGCATGATGCCCAGCAGCGACAGGTCCAACTGCAGGCGAGGCACATAGGTCAGCACCGCTGCCGGCAGGCAGACGTACAACACCACCCTGTTGAGAACGTCGGCGGCGTTGTCGGGAAATACCCGCAGGCGCGCGAACACCATGCCCAGGGCGAGCATGGCCAGAATCAGTGCAAATGCATCAAAGGCCATGTGCCCAGCATGCCCTGCATGGCGATGGCTGCAAACCACGCAACGTCCCGAACACCCCCCGGCTTGCCCGGCGGGCCTCATTAGTTTTGTTTATCAGGGCCACGCCGGTGGGTTGGCAGCCCAGGCCTGCTGGATCTCGGCCAACTGTGCGCGCTCACCATCGTTCCATGCGGGCAACAACTGCGCAAAGTTGGCCGCATCGTTCCATTGTTGCGGCTCGGTGCGCACCGCTGCGGCGTACCAGGCCAAGGCCTCGCCCTTGCGGCCAAGCTTCCACAGTGCCAATGCCAGGGTCTGCGGCAGCCACGACGGATTGCCGCGGGTACCTTCGGCCGCCTTCAGCCACAGGCCCAGGGCAGCCTCAGCGTCGCCCTGGCGGTACAGATCCCAGGCCTGGTTCCAGCGCAGGCTGCGCGCCTGCACCGAGTTTTCCGAAACGCTGGCCAGCGCCTCCTGGTACAGCTTGGCAGCCAATTCAGCACGGCCATCGGCATAGGCGATGCTGGCCAGCTGTGCGGTGGCCTCGGTGCCCTTGCGGCCGCGCTCGCGCAGCTTCATCAGCTGGTCCACGGCATCGGCCTGTTGCGGCGCTACCGCATGGATCGGCTTGGCCGCCACGTCGTCGTCAAAATAGAACTCGTTGATGCCCGGCAGGCTTTGCGCCTGCGCGTTGGAAAACATCAGGCCCGCCAGCACCACAGCGCTGGCAACAATGCGCCTTGTAACCCCCATGACTGCAATCCCCATAAAACAGTTAGCCCCCACCTGGCCCCGATGCTAACCGCTCCGGGCCCTACGCGCGACTGCATGACAGGGTGATGAAACGGCCACTGCTACAATCGCCGGCTGCCACCGGCCCTGCTGGTGGTTACCTGCCGCCAGCCGTTTCCGCAATGGGCCAGCCATGACCAGTACCGCCGAACTTACCTCGCCTGCTTCCGCCAACGATCCGCTGATCGGCGTGCGCGACACCGATTACACGCTCGAGCACAAGTACACGCGCACCGATGGCCGCATCTACCTGAGCGGCGTGCAGGCCCTGGTACGCCTGCCGCTGATGCAGCAGCAGCGCGACCTGGCCGCAGGCTTGAACACCGGCGGCTTCGTCAGTGGCTACCGCGGCTCGCCGCTGGGCGGCTTCGACCTGGAGCTGTGGCGCGCGCGCAAGCACCTGGAAGCGGCCAAGGTGAAGTTCGTGCCCGGCCTCAACGAGGACCTGGGCGCCACCATGGTGTGGGGTACGCAGCAGACCAACCTGTTCCCCGGTGCCAACGTCGATGGCGTGTTCGGCATGTGGTACGGCAAGGGCCCGGGCGTGGACCGCTGCGGTGACGTGTTCAAGCACGCCAATGCCGCCGGCGCCTCCAAGCATGGTGGCGTACTGGCGCTGGCCGCCGACGACCATGCCTGCCGCAGCTCCACCCTGCCCCATGGCAGCGAAGAAGAGTTTGTCAGCGCGATGATGCCGGTGCTGAACCCGGCCGGCGTGCAGGACATCCTCGACATGGGCCTGGTTGGCTGGGCGATGAGCCGCTACACCGGCCGCTGGATCGGCTTCAAGACCATTGCCGAGACGGTGGAGTCCTCGGCCTCGGTGGACGTCAACCCGTTCGCCCGCCAGATCATCCTGCCGGAAGATTTCGACATGCCGGCCGCCGGCCTCAACATCCGCTGGCCGGACCCGCCGCTGGAGCAGGAAATGCGCCTGCACCGTTATGCGGTGAAGGCGGCGCAGGCGTTTGCCCGCGCCAACGGCATCGACAAGGTGGTGATGGATTCGCCGCAGGCGCGGCTGGGCATCGTCACCACCGGCAAGAGCTACCTGGACGTACTGCAGGCGCTGGAATACCTGGGCCTGGACGAGAAGGCCTGCGCCGACATCGGCATCCGCGTCTACAAGGTGGGCATGACCTGGCCGCTGGAGCCGCAGGGCATCGGTGCCTTCGCCCGCGGCCTGCAAGACATCGTCGTGGTGGAGGAAAAGAAGGCCTTCATCGAGCGGCAGATGAAGGAATACTTCTACAACTGGCCGGCCAACTGGGGCGCGCGCCCGTCCATCGTCGGCAAGTACGACGAGCAGGGCGAGTGGATCCTGCCGTCCACCGGCGAGCTGACCCCGGCCACCATTGCCGGCGTGATCGGCCGCCGCATCCAGCGTTTCTTCAATACCGAATCCATCGAAGAACGCCTGCGCTGGATGGACGTCAAGGAAGCCGAAATGGCCTTGCCGCGCGCACAGTTCCCGCGCGTGCCGCACTACTGCTCCGGCTGCCCGCACAACACCTCCACCAAGGTGCCGGAAGGCTCGCGTGCGCTGGCCGGCATCGGCTGCCATTACATGGTGACGTGGATGGACCGCGCCACCGACACCTTCACCCACATGGGCGGCGAAGGCGTCACCTGGGCTGGGCAAGCCGCGTTCACCGACACCGAGCACGTGTTCCAGAACCTCGGCGACGGCACCTACTTCCACAGCGGCTCGCTGGCGATCCGCCAGGCCATCGCCGCTGGCGTCAACATCACCTACAAGATCCTCTACAACGACGCGGTGGCGATGACCGGCGGCCAGCCGGTGGACGGCACCCTGACCGTGCCGCAGATCGCCCACCAGATGCGCTCGGAAGGCGTGCACACCATCGTGCTGCTGTCCGACGACATCCAGAAGTGGAAGTCGCGCCGCCACGAGTTCCCCAGCGATGTGGAGTTCCACGACCGCGCCGAGCTCGACGCCGTGCAGCATCAGCTGCGCACGGTGAAGGGCACCAGCATCCTGATCTACGAACAGACCTGCGCCACCGAGAAGCGCCGCCGCCGCAAGCGCGGCAAGATCGTCGACCCGGCCAAGCGCACCATGATCAACTCGCTGGTCTGCGAAGGCTGCGGTGACTGCGGCGAGAAGAGCTTCTGCGTGTCGGTGCTGCCGAAGGAAACCGAGTTCGGGCGCAAGCGCGACATCGACCAGTCCAACTGCAACAAGGATTTCTCCTGCACCACCGGCTTCTGCCCCAGCTTCGTCACCGTGCACGGCGGCCAGCTGCGCAAGGGCAGCAAGAGCAAGGCCGCCAGCCTGCTCGACAACCTGCCGGCGCCGACCTTCCGCACTGACTTCTCGCAGCCCTGGAACATCCTGATCACCGGCGTCGGCGGCACCGGCGTGGTGACCATCGGCGCACTGCTCGGCATGGCCGGCCACCTCGAAGGCAAGGGTGCCAGCGTGCTCGACCAGACCGGTCTGGCGCAGAAGGGCGGCGCAGTCACCACCCATATCCGCCTGGCCAACAGCCCGGCCGACATCCACGCCGTGCGCATCGCCGCCGGTGAAGCCGACCTGGTGCTGGGCTGCGACATGGTGGTGGTCAACGACTACTGGGCGCTGTCCAAGGTGCGCGGCGAGCGCTCGCAGGTGGTGTTGAACACCTACGAAGCGATGCCCGGCACCTTCACCACCCACCCGGACATGCAGTTCCCGGCCGCCGACATCATTGCCGGGGTGAAGCTGGCACTGGGCGGACGCGACCCGATCCTGCTCGACGCCACCCAGCTGGCCACCGCCCTGCTCGGCGACGCCATTGCCTCCAACCTGTTCATCCTCGGCTTCGCCTGGCAGCAGGGCCTGGTGCCGCTGTCGCTGGAATCGCTGATGCGCGCAGTGGAGCTCAACGGCGCCGCCGTGGCCATGAACCAGACCGCGTTCGCTTGGGGTCGCCTGGCCGCGATCGATCCGCAGGCCGTGCAGCAGGCCGCAGGCCTCATCCACAACGCGCCCACCGATGCCGAGCGCAAGCCGGCCGCGCTGCGCGAACTGCCGCCAGGTGAATGGGAAGGCAGCGAAGCCGGCGCACCGTCGGCACCGCGCAACCCGGACAACGAACCGGACGTGCGTGGCCTGCCCGCCGCCAGCCAGACCAGCGGCGAAGCCACCTACGCCTCGCTGGATGACGCCCACCTGTCACGTTCGCTGGACGAGCTGATCGCCCGCCGCAGCAGCTTCCTCACCGACTACCAGGACGCCGCCTACGCCAAGCGCTACCGCGCCCTAGTGGATGCAGTGCGCAGCGCCGAGCAGCAGGCCATCCCGGGCAGCACCGCGTTGAGCGAAGCCACCGCCCGCTACTTCTTCAAGCTGATGGCCTACAAGGACGAATACGAAGTGGCCCGCCTGTACACCAGCGGCGACTTCATCAAGCGCGTGAGCGAGCAGTTCGAGGGCGACTACCAGGTACGTTTCCACCTGGCCCCGCCGCTGTTCGCCAAGCGCGACGAGCAGGGCCAGCTGCAGAAGAAGGAATACGGCCCATGGATGTTCAAGGCCTTCGGCCTGCTGGCCAAGCTCAAGGGCCTGCGCGGCGGCCGCTTCGACGTGTTCGGCTACACCGAGGAACGCCGCAGCGAGCGCCAGCTGATCAGTGACTACGAAAAGACCCTGCAGGAACTGATCAGTGGGCTGGATGCACGCCGGCTGGCACTGGCGGTGGATATCGCCAGCATCCCAGAGCACATCCGCGGCTACGGCCACGTCAAGGAAGCACACCTGCACGAAGCCAAGGCGCGCGAGGCGACGCTGCTGGCAACTTGGCGCAACCCGAAAGCGCTGCATATCGTGCAGACGGGCTGAGCAGGCAACGGATAGGTTGCTTATGCGCAATGCAACTCTTTGGTTGCATTGCGCGGGCTGAGCTTCAGCGCCAACGTTGAAGCTCAGCCCGTTACCGACTGAAGCGGCGTCAGTGGATCTCGAAATTCATGGACACCAGGGAAGGCCGAGCTTGCCCGCCTACCTGTGCCGGCGTCCATTGAACGGAAAGAATCACCTGCTTCTCCTGTTCGGTCAGCCCCATTCGCGACGGATAGGAAACCATGGCGTCCTGCGGCTTGCCGGTTTCGTCCAGGACAACCACGACGCAGGTCAGGCTGCTGCCGGAGCGCATCCAGATGCCGCGCGGGAACTGGGGCAGCTTCTCTACCGGCTTCGGTTCCACATCCGCGGTTTTTCCAATCACGTGATCGGGAAGCAGCTTCTGGATTTCGGCCAGGAGCGGGGCTTTTTCGCAGGAGCGGATGGGACGGTCGCGGGCTAGAGCGCTGTTTGCAGCTAGAAGCGTCACTGCGAAGACTATGATCTTGAGCATGTATTCCAACCTTCCGATGGTTTGGGATCAGCTGAACCACTTGGGAGCTGATTCCGAAACCGCACGGATTCTGCTCAATGCTCGCTAACAGCTAGAAGCCGACCGTTCAACGCCTGAACTCAGCCGGCCGCGGAGCGGCGTCGGCCTGAAAAATTTGCCAAGCAAGAACATCAGCCCTAGTTATCAAAATCGGAGCTTGTTTCCCGTTACGAATCTTCTCTTCTGCAATTCGTTCGAATGCGGACCGATTTGATGTGAACTGATCCTGCGCAGTACCTAGTGCATCACTTGGATTAATGTCTTGCAGGGCTTCAGTGGAGACTTTACAGACGACAATGGAACCGTCCACAATCGCCTCAAAGTTAATTCCGAACGTTGCTGGATCTAGTGCATATTTGCCGCTGAACGATATCTGCATTTTTCTCTCCACAATAAACGCCTGATTACCTAATAACGAGGCCCCGGGGGCTGGCTGTGCGATTTAAATGTGGCGCTCCATATGGCGCTTGACATTATAAACGTGCACCAGTACCACCGAGAACACGCCTAGAAGCGAAGTGGGGCCCGATTAAATGAATTGTTCGCCATCCTAGTAACGCTCTGGCATTGGGTGATTTTTGATGTCGTTGATAGCTTCGAGAAGCTTGATCGTAGCATCGCCATCAAGGCTCTCCCCAACGTAACGAACCTCGAATAGTCCCTGTAGATTGGATGGGAGCCTAACCCCATCCCTAACCAGTAGGATAAAGCGACGACCGTACAAGGCCATCGCTGCGCCAATCTCTATTAGCACGTTCGGATTGACAATCACCTGTTCCTTGGCCTCTCGGTCAATCAATGTTTGTTCTGCGTCCACATGTATGATCGCGGAACTGCAAGAGCGCATGTCATTCATTACCTTATCGGGGACGGGCTGCGAGATAGACGTTTTCTCAACAGAAACCACCGGCTCTAGCTCTCCAAAGCCGAGTAGCTTTTTGATCGGCTCAATAAGGCTCTTGTTCTTGCCGTGGGTGATGAATACACGCCGATTCTGGGCTTGAGATTGTGGCTGGCGCTGAAGGGATGCCTGTCGGTTCAACGCAAGCTCTTGCCCTTCATCCTCTTCAGCACGACCATCGGCTAGATCCTCTGCAGGATCCGTTCCATCGTCTAACAAATGTTGTTCGGCCGTCTTATCCGGAGGACTAACACCCGCGAGGTCGACGTATTTCTTGCCCTTAATATCTCGAAGCAGTCCCGCTCCGGTAGCCCCCTGAAGAATGAAATCCAAGACCTCTTGGGTACGTTCAGTAGGAACACCCATTTCGAGAAGCACGTTGATTGCAATGTCGGAGCGAGGCAGCGGAGCACTGTTGTACTTCTGAAGAAACTCCCCGATCACACGCGGGCGAAGCAGTGCTTCGCGCATCGCGACAACATCATCCCCTTCTTCTGTCGGGCGGACAACACGCATTCCTAGCGGTGTGATTGCGATCTCGGGGGCTTGAGGCCCCCCGGACGTAAGGCCATATGCAAGTGCCGCTCCGCAAAGCAAGCGGAAGCGGCCTGCGTTGGGCTGCATATCGAGGGCGGCCGCAGTATTGAGAGGGCTGGTTGGTTTCGCAGCGTAGTTTTCTGCGATTGCTTGCGGCACGCGCAGCGCGTCTTCAAGGGTGCAGCCTGGTACGTCAGATGGGGAGAGATAGGCCCGTTTGAGAGTGGAAGCTTTAGTGGCTTTAGTGGCTTTAGTGGCCTTGGTAGCCTTGGTAGCTTTGGTAGCTTTGGTAGCTTTGGTAGCTTTGGTAGCCTTGGCAGGCTCGGTGGTTCTGGCGGAAGATTTCTTTGCTTTTTTTGCTGCCACAATTCTCTCCTGTAAGTACTTGACTGCTTATTTGACAGCCCCTAGGCCCGGCAAAATAACTTACCCGCTGAGCACAGTAGGCAGGCTCTACTTTTTATACAGCTCGATCTTAGGGGGGCTATGTCCAGCTAACAAGTCGGCGTCTCACCGAACTAAGAGATAAGATTGGAGACCTCGCTATACTTCAATCGGCCGACATGCGGTTGTCTGCTTTGGATCGGAACCGACCCCTAGCCCCAGTAAAGACCTCCCCCCCTGCGCTGCTAAAGGTTTATTCTCAACCAGAAGCGTCTTTCTGCTGCCGCCAATCAGGCCGGGACGCAGCGGCAACGGAACACCGACATTTTCAATTGCCACGGCGCTTGAGCGAGTAAGCGTAATATATGTTCTAGCGATCCTGCTGATTGGCCAGTATTCCTTAGAGTTGACTTAGCTGAAGCAGGCGTTCGCATCAGGGTAATCATTGAAGCTGAAGTCGATCTTCTGGATGGTCAAACCACTCACCCTTAATGTTGGACTGTATGTCCCCGACGATTTGAGAATTGTCGTTGGCACAAGCGTGCCGGGGCGCCGCCTTGGCGGGCATCCCTCCGTTTACGCAGGCTAGCACTTCATCCTCCGTGATCGGCCTAGATGCGTATACTGTCGGGGATAGCAGGATCAAAATGAGCAGTACGAGTTTCCTCATGACACCAACCTCTGGAACTGGCCAACTCGCACAGCGGTCCGGCTTGAAAGAACTTTGAAGTGAAAAACTGCACCATCCGCTGACATGAGTACCCTATCGCGCTCTGTGAGAGAAGCGAAAGAAACAGGAGTCGGAAACCGGGTTCAGGGTACGATAAGCCTCCGGCTGCCCGCTATCGGCCAGCGGCGTATAGGTGTGCTTTCCACCATCTAGCAGATGCAGCTGCGATTTACCATATCTCCATCCCGGCAGCTCACGGGCGCCAGACGCACCTTTCCGTGAAAGCTCTTATCACCGGTAGTTCAGGCCGGATTGGCCGCGCAATCTACAACGCGATTGCCGCAAACCATGAGGTCATTGGCCTCGATCGCTCCCCTTTCTCCTGCTCGTCGCTCATTGGTGACTTCACCGATGCCCGGCTGCTGCATCAAGCATTGCAGGGCGTCGATGTGGTCTTCCACACCGCTTCATACCACGCGCCGCACGTCGGTCTTGTATCTGATCGCGAGTTCGAGCGGGTCAATGTGGCGGGTGTGCAGCAGTTGCTGGAGGCTGCGCAGCAGGCGGGGGTGAAGCAGGTGGTCTATACCAGTACCACCGCACTGTATGGCGATGCTGTCGCCGGGCAGGGTTGCACCTGGATCGACGAATCCGTGACGCCGCAGCCCAAGACGGTGTACCACCGCACCAAGCTGGAAGCCGAGCAGATTCTGGCGGACTGGTCCGGTGCAGGGCTGACACGCAGCGTCATCCGTATGTCGCGTTGCTTCCCGCAGCCTGCGGATCAGATGTCGGTGCTGCGCCTGCATCGCGGTATTGATGTCCGCGATGTTGCTGATGCGCATGTGGCCGCGTTGGCGCTGCCAGCGGGTTCCTTCAATCGATTCGTCGTCAGCGGCTCTACGCCGTTCCAGCGCGAGGATCTTGAGCAGTTGGGGCGCGATGCGGCCGAAGTCCTGCGGCAGCGCTGCCCTGCGCTGGTTGCCGAACATGAGCGACGTGGTTGGCCGCTGCCTTCTGTCATTGACCGGGTTTACGACAACGCCGCTATCCGGCAGGCCTTGGGTTGGGAGCCTGCGTTCGGCTTTGGCGAGGTATTGGCGCAGGTGGATCGGCGCAGCCTGGAAGTGCTGCCGTATACGCGGGACTTTGTTGACCGGACAGTCGATTGATCCGCCGCGATGTCGTTTCGATTGAGGTCGCTTGCTTCGCGGCTTACGCCGCTCCTGCGAGCAGAGGCGCTATTTCAACTGCGAGGGTGATGTGCCGTATTGGCGCTTGAACGCGGCGCTGAAGCTGCTGGTATGGGCGTAGCCGGCGATATCAGCGGCTACTTCCACCGGCACACGCTGTTTTAGCAGTGCTTGTCGCGCACGCTCCAATCGCAGCGTGCGCAGGTAGGCGGCGATGCTGCTGCCGTGTTGCTGCTGGAAGCCGCGCTGCAGGTCCACCGCATTGGTGCCCAGCTGCCGCGCCATCTGGTTGATGCTGAGGCTGTCGGCCGCGCCGCTGTGCAGCCATTGCTGCAGGCGTTTCACGCAGCGCTGCAGGTGCGCGCCAAGCGCGCGCTCGCCCTGCTCTGCTGCCAGGCCCTGCACTACGCCTGCCGCCAGTTCCAGGGCAAAGCTTTCCTGCTGCAAACGGCGCAGCAACGCTGGGCTGGAGGAATCGGTTTCAAACAAGCCCGCCGCTCGCTGCAGCAGCGCTGCCGAGGGCTGCCAACGCTGGTTGCGGGCGTGGCTGCGGCGCAGGCGGGCGATGCCCGGCGTGGCGACGGCGTCGAGCTGCTGGGCCAGCCAGTCGTCGCTGAAGTGCAGGCTGACCTTGGTTTCCTGGCGGCCGGCCTGCCAGTGGCGCAGGAATTGGTCGTCCTCGCGCAGGTGGATCAGCATCGCCGGGTTGCGGTTGTGGCGGCTGTCCAGGCGCAGGCGTTCGTCGCCGATGGCCACGTCGGCCTCGCCCTGCAGCAGGAAGCTGGCGGTCAGGCCCGCCGGCAGACGGTTGTGGCTGCAGCCGCCCACCATGTCGCGGCTACGGCTGAGGTACAGCACCAGGCCGGCGTCCAGCGCCTGCACCTGCTGCCAGCCGGCCAGCACCGGCATGGCGTCGGGCAGGCCGGACGCGAAGTCCACCTGGCCGCCCAAGGCGTGGGCTGCGTCCATCAGTTCGGCGCAGGTGTAGACCTGCATGCGGGATACCCACGAATGTCGTCGTGACTAAATTTTCCTTCGCCGCGCCTAAACTTTCAATGGTATTGATAACTATTCTTATTTGAGAGGCGGCGTATGGCTGCCTCTGCCCCGTATTCAGCGAAGGTCAGTGGCAATGGGTTTGACGATCAAGCAGGCGGCCGTGGTCCGCGCCGTCTTCCACGATGCGGTCAGTGCGGACGAGATCCGCTACTGGCTGCAGCGCGTTGAAGCGTTGATCGTGGCGGGCACGCCGTTCTACTTCATTGCCAGCACGGTGCCCGGCGCCAGCTTCAGTGACGATTACCGCGCCATCCAGGCGGTCTGGTACAAGCAGCACAAACCCGCCTTCCGCGTTTACTGCAAGGGGCTGGTGCGCGTTGCCAGCAGCGCGGCCGAGCAGCAGCGGCTGGATACGCCGGCCCTGCATGCGGCCTGGGGCGTGCCCTATTACGTCACCACCGATGCTGCCGACGGCATGCGCTGGGTCGGCCAGCAGCTGGAGCAGGCCGATGCGCACTGAGCGCGCTGCCGCCTCCGGGTTGGGCCTGGCAGTGATCGTGGTGCTGTACATGGCCCACGCGCTGCCGCTGTATTTCTACAACGTGGCGGTGCCGGCCATCCTGCGCAGCCAGGGCGTGGACCTGCGCTGGATCGGCATGTTGTCGCTGCTGTACCTGCCGTGGGCGTTCAAGTTCCTGTGGGCGCCGCTGGTGGACCGCTGGCATCTGCCAGCCCTTGGACGTCGGCGCAGTTGGTTGTGGCTCACCCAGTCGTTGTTGCTGGTCGGCATCCTGGTATTGGCCTTCACCGGCCTGGACCATGGCCTGACCGTATTCGTGCTGGTTGGTATGTGGATCTCCACCATTGCCGCCACCCAGGACATCGCCATCGATGGCTATACGGTGGAAGCGTTGGCACCGGCCGAGCACCGGCTGGGCAGCATGGCGCAGAGCGTGGGCGTGGCGCTCGGCAGCATGGTCGGCGGCGCCGGCGTGCTGTGGCTGTACGAAACCCGCGGTTGGAATGTGGCCCTGCTGAGTCTGGCGGCGATGAGCGCCTTGACCCTGTTTGCCGTGCAGCAGATCAACGAAGTGCCGCGACCGGCGGCCAGCCAGCGGCCGAGTGTGCTGCGTGCACTGCGCCGGCCCGAGCTGCGCTGGGCACTGCTGCTGATCGTGCTGTATCGCATGGTGGAAGCACCGGCGATGGCGATGGTCAATCCGCTGCTGGTCGACCAGCAGTGGAGCCTGACCGAGATCGGCCTGCTGATCTCGGTGGGCGGCGCCGGTGTTGGCATGCTGGCTGCGGTGGGCGCGGCGTGGCTGCTCAAGCAACGCAGCGCCGAACAGTTGCTGATGCACGCCGGTTGGTGGCGCACGCTGCTGTATGTACTGCTGGCGGCCTTGCTGTACAGCGGTGTGCTTGCCTCATCGCAGTTTGGGCTGGGCGCGCTGGTGATTGCCCTGCTTGCCCTGCGCTATGTGGCGATGACCAGTCTGTATGCCTTGTTCATGCGGATCAGCTCACGCGAGCAGGCCGGTACCGATTTCACCTTGCTGGTGTGCTTTGAGCTGCTGATCTTCTTCATCGGTGGCGCGCTGTCCGGCTTCCTCGCCAAGGGCCTGGGCTACACCGCGTATTACGTGGCGCTGGCAATTGTCTCCGCGCTTGGCTTGCTGTTGTGCCAGCCCCTGCTGCGCCGCTTCGCGCTCTCCCCTTCTTCTCCCTGATACGTTCCGAGGACACCATGCGGCATACCGCAGCAACGCTCCCGCTCGCCCTGCTGAGCCTGGCCATCAGTGGCCAGCTGGCAGCACAGGCCAACACCACCAGCGGCACCCGCCAGCTGGATGCCGTCAGCGTCACCGCCGTGCGCGGCGCGCGCAGCGTGGCCGAGATCGCCGGCACCGTGTACGCCATCGAGCGCGAGCAGATCGCCCAGCAGACCGCGGCCGGTCGCAGCACCGTCGACATCCTCGGCCAGCTGGTGCCGTCGCTGGCACCGGCCAGCGGCACCACCAGCAACTACGGCATGACCATGCGTGGCCGCAGCGTGCAGGTGATGATCGATGGCGTGCCGCTGACTGGCGCACGCGATGGCTCGCGCCAGCTCAACAGCATCTCGCCGACGATGATCGAGCGCATCGAGGTGATCTCCGGTGCCACCGCGCTGTACGGCGCCGGTGCCAGCGGCGGCATCATCAACATCATCACCCTGCAGCCAGGCGATGCACCGGTGCAGCTGGCCAGCCAGCTCGGCCTGCGCACCCCCTCGGATGTATCCAGCGACAACTTGGCCTGGAATGCCGCGCAGACCATGACCGTGCGCGGTGACAGCTTCAGCGGCGCCTTTGGTATCGCCTATGGCCGCCAGGGCGCATCGCTGGACGCGCATGGCCGCCGCATCGGCCCGGAGATCGCCCAGACCGACCGCCAGGACACCGAGACCAAGGAACTCAACGCGCGCCTGGAGTGGGCGCTTGCGCCGGCACAGCAGCTCAGCGTGGGCCTGCGTTGGTATGACGACCAGCAGGACAGCGACTACGGCCCGGACTACGGCCCGCGCCTGGCGGTGCTGTTCAACCCCGCCTACCAGCCCAGCCATAACGCCGTCGATGGCCTGCAGTTGAACGCCCAGCCGCGTACCCGCCACCAGGGCGTCAATGCGCAATACCGCAACCGCGATGTGTTCGGCGGTCAGGAGCTGAGCGTGGAAGCCTATTACCGCAATGAGCAGGGCCGCTGGTTCCCGTCGGTATCGACGCTGGTGCATCCGGCGCTGCCCGGTGGCTATACCTATGTGGCCATGCAGTCCAACACCGACATCGACGTCTGGGGCCTGCGCAGCGCCCTGCACAAGGGTTTTGATATCGGCGGACGCAGCCTGCAGCTGTCCTACGGTGTGGACCATGAGCGCGAAGAGGACAGCCAACGTGGCCAAATGTATGACATCAATCGTTTCATCGCCAGCAACGGCCTGAACTACGTGCCGACCGCGCAGTACGCGATGGGCCCGGATGTGCGCGTGGACACCACCGGCCTGTTCCTGCAGGCCGATCACGCGCTGAGCGAGCGCTTCAGCGTGCAGGCCGGCGTGCGCCATCAGATCCTGCGCAACAAGGTGGAGGATTCGCTGCCGTATACCGAGGCGATCACTGCCGACGCGGTGGCCGGCTATCAGCCGAAGCTGCTGGCCGGCGGCCGCGTGCGCCATTCGCAGACGCTGTTCAATGCTGGCGTGGTCTACAAGTTCAGCGATGCGCAGCAGTTGTTCGCCAACTTCTCGCAGGGTTTCAGCCTGCCCGATACGCAGCGCATGCTGCGCGACGTGCCAGCCAACTTCGTCATCGACAGCCGCAACATCGGGCCGATCAAGGTGGACAACTACGAGCTGGGCTGGCGTTTGAACAACACGCAGCTGCAGAGTGCGGTGACCGCGTTCTACAACCGCTCGGACAAGACCGTGCAGTTCAACCGTGACTACAGCGTGTCGGTCGCCGACACCGATGAGCGCGTGTATGGCGTGGAAGCCAACCTGCGCTATACGCCTACCGCGCAGCTGGAACTGGGTGCCAGCGTGGCCAGCACCCGCGGCCAGTACCGTGATGCCGCCGGCCAGTGGCGCGAGCTCAATGCGTTCCGTGTCTCGCCGTTGAAGGCGGGTGTGCATGGGCAGTGGCGCTTTGCCAACGATAGTCTGCTGCGTCTGCAGGGGCAGGCCGTGGGTGGCACGGATGATGCGTGGCGCGATGCACAGGTGGCGGCGGTAAGCCCGACGATCCGCGCGACGCCGGCGGCGAAAATCCGTGGCTATGCGGTGTTCGATCTGATTGGCGAGCTGCCGCTGGCCGGTGGGCGTTTCAGTGTGGGTGTCTACAACCTGGCTGATCGTGACTACATGACGGTGTACGGGCAGCAGGCGGAAGCGACCTACGGCAAGTTGTCGAGCGTGCCGGCACAGGGAAGGACGTTTGGGGTTGGGTATCGGGTGGAGTACTGAGGCCTCAACGTATTCGGAATGCTAGAGGCGCAAGAAGCCCCTCTCCCGCCTGCGGGAGAGGGGTTGGGGTGAGGGGAAGCTTCTAGCGAGCAGACCCAACGCTTTAAAAGCTTCCCCTCATCCGCCCCTTCG
>NZ_DLJW01000106.1:115850-124258 GCF_002477705.1 Stenotrophomonas sp. UBA7606
CTCATCCGCCCCTTCGGGGCACCTTCTCCCGCTTGCGGGAGAAGGGACGTTCGAGCTCCACGTGTGCGGCCTTACCGCTTCGCAGCCAAAATCCGCGTCAACAGATCCGCCGTCCCCGCAATCCGCCGCAGATGCGGATAGCGCAGACCTTCGCGGTAATCGATACGCACAGTGCGGAAGCTGTCCGCCTGTCGCACGATCAACTCGATCGGCGTGCCGTTCTGCTTTCCATCCATCAGCGCCTGCTTGATACGCCCACCGCTGTATGCCAGGCCATTCACCGCGACTATCGTCACATCCTTGGCCAGGCCGGCCTTGAAGGCAGGACTATCCCAACCAACCGCCTGCAGCACGCCATCGCTGCCGATCTTCAAACCCAGCGAATACTGCAGATCGGTAGCGCCATCCGCCTCGCCATCGGCAATCACCAGGTTCGGCTGATCGTCGAAGTACAGCTCCCAGCCCGCTGCTGCCAGACCATCCGGCGTCTTGCCATCACGCGCATCCAATCGGCTGCCGATGAAGGCATCCCAGTTGCCGGGCTGCACCGCCTCCAGCCCCTGCATCACATCGGCGCGGTCATACAGGCGAATCTCACCCTGCTTTCCGCCCTGGTGGAAGCGCTTGGCGAAATCGTCCAGCGTCACCTTGCCTTTGGAAAGGCTGCGCAGGCGTGCATCCACGCCCAGCCATAGCAGCGTGCTCTCGTTGTAGAACTCGAACGCACGCTGCCAGTCGGCCCAGGCCTGCGGCTTGGAATTGAAGTCGAGGATGCCCTGGTGCACGGTGTCGTGCAGGTCGCGCCACTGCCGGCCCGGCTGGGTAGCGTAGTTGGCCTGCAGCTGGGCCAGCATCGCCATCGCGTAGTCCGGCTTCCACAGCCCGGAGCGGGCGGCCAATACCACCGCCCAATACTGGGTCTGGCCTTCGTACATCCACAACTCGTCGTTGTGCATGGGCGCGTTGTAATGCGGCACCCAGGTTGGGCGCGGGCGCCAGGCCTTGCCTACCCAGGCGTGGGTGTACTCGTGCGGCAGCAGGTCGTTGTCGAGGAAGGGCCGCTCGCCACGCAGGTAGCCGTCGTGCATGCCGTTCTCGCTGCTCTGCGCATGCTCAAGGCCGATGCCGCTGAACACGTCCGACACCGCCAGCAGGAAGTTGTAGCGCGTATACGGGCGCGCGCCGAACACGGCGTCGGCCTCGCGCACCAGGGCGCGGTGTGCATCCAGCACCTTGGCGTCAGCCTGCAGGCCTTGCGGATTCTCGCCCACCACGTCCAGCCACACCGGTTGCCTGGAGGCTTCGTCCAGCGCGAAGCGCTTGAAGTACTGGCCGGCGAACACCGGCGAATCGATCAAGGTCATCAGCGACACAGGCTCGTACTGCTCGTTGCCGCCGCTGCGCTGTGCAACATCCAATGCCGTGCCACTCTGCCAGCCTTCGGGCAGGTGCAGGCTGGGCTTCACCTGGATGCCGCGCGCGTCATAGCCGGCCGGGTACAACAGCACGCGGTGCCATTGCAGGTCGAGCATGTTGGGGGTCATCGCCACCCGGCCCTGGTCGCTGGCAGTGGGGGAGAGGTACTGGAACTCGATATCCAGCACGCTGACACCTTCGGGCACCTGCAGCTTGAAGGCATACATGTCGCCGGAGTCGCGCGTCCATTGCAGTGGCTGGCCGTTGCCACGGATGACCAGCCCGGCCATCTGGTTGATCGGGCCGGTTGGCGCGTGATTGCCTGGGATCCACTGCGGGTACCAAAGCGTCAGCGCGCCAGCCGATACCGGAATGCGCTGGTGCACGCGCTGGATGCGGCGCTGGATGTCACTGGCATCCACCTCCAGCTCGATCACCCCCGGGTAGCTGGCCTGCACCTGCATCGCCGCCGCGCGTGCATCCAGCGGCTGCGCCTGCAGGCCCGCCAGCGGGGCAAAGCCCAGCACCATCGCCACCAACCACTTACGTCCCTGCATCACGCCCTGCCCCTTGCCTGAAGTCATCGCATCCTAGCCCGGCTGGCTTGCGCTGCGCATCCGCCGCCATACCAGGCAGCGGTTGTTGGCCGGCATCGCCACGTCCTCGCACAGTGCCAGCTGCTGGGCCCGCGCCAGTGCATCCACGGCCTCGAAATCGCGGATGCCCGATCTTGGATCGCGCGCCTTCAGCCAGCCGTCGAAGTTGCGGTTGCTGTCGCTGGTGAAAGCACCGTTGTAGTTGAACGGCCCGTAGGCAATGAACAGGGCGTCCGGCGCCATCAGCCTGGGCAGGCCGGCGAACACGGCCTGCACCTGCTCCCAGCCCATGATGTGCAGCGTGTTGGCGGTGAATACGGCATCGAAACCCGCAACGCCCTCATGCACGGGCAAGGCCGGCAAAGGCTGCAGGCCGCCGCCCGCCACCGCCTGCAGTTCCAGCGCTGGCGGGGTGTTGGGCAAGCCGGCCTCGTCCAGCCATTGGCCGATGCCGGGCAGGTGGTCGCGGTGGTCGCTGGCCTGCCAGCGCAGCCACGGCATTGCAGCGGAAAAGTGCACCGCGTGCTGGCCAGTGCCGCTGCCAATCTCCAGCACGTGGTGGGCCTGGCCCAGGTGCTGCTGCAGCACCTGCAGGATGGGAGCGCTGTTGCGCTCGCAGGATTCGGCGTGGGGCTTGGTCATCATCGGTGCCTGTTGAATGCAGGCCGTTGATTGTGCCGCAGGCCCTGTTTTGCGCCATGCATGACCATGGTCACTTGTGCCTGAACCCTT
Source organism: Stenotrophomonas sp. UBA7606 (assembly GCF_002477705.1). Classification (NCBI taxonomy): domain Bacteria; kingdom Pseudomonadati; phylum Pseudomonadota; class Gammaproteobacteria; order Lysobacterales; family Lysobacteraceae; genus Stenotrophomonas; species Stenotrophomonas sp. UBA7606. The sequence continues at coordinate 118,595 of NZ_DLJW01000106.1, forward strand.
GTCCCGCCGAGATTCCAAGGTCTTGTGCGATGCAAGGCATCGCTGGCCCTGGAGTTCCACCGCTCATGCAACGCCGCCAGTTTCTTTCACTTTCCGGCCTCGGTCTTGCCGGGTTCATGCTGCCCAATGCCCAGCTGATCGCGGCCGAGGAGCTGCTTGCACCGGCCGATGTGGCCAAAAAGAAGCTGCTGGCCGATACCGTGCTGGCACTGGCCAAGCAGGGCGGTGCCAGTTACTGCGACGTGCGCATCGGCCGCTACCTCAACCAGGCCATCGTCACCCGCGAAGACAATGTGCAGAACGTCACCAACAGCGAATCGGCCGGTGTCGGCATCCGTGTGATCGTCAACGGTGCATGGGGCTTTGCGGCCAGCAACCAGTCCACCCCGCAGGGCGTGGCCGCCGCCGTGGCGCAGGCAATTGCAATTGCCCGCGCCAACACCAAGATCCAGACCAAGCCGGTGCAGCTGGCACCCACCCCGGGCGTGGGCGAGGTGCAGTGGAAGACGCCCATCCGCCAGAACGCGATGGCGGTACCGGTCAAGGACAAGGTCGATCTGCTGCTGTCGATCAATGCGGCGGCGATCAATGCCGGGGCCAACTTCATCAACTCGCAGCTGTTCCTGGTCAACGAGCAGAAGTATTTCGCCTCCAGCGATGGCTCGTGGATCGACCAGGACGTGCACCGCATCTGGCTGCCGTTCACCGCCACCGCCATCGACAAGGCCAGCGGCAAGTTCCGCACCCGCGCGGGGTTGTCGGCGCCGGCAGGCATGGGCTGGGAATTCCTGGACGGCAACGCCGCCGACAAGCATCAGCTGCCCGGTGGCGTGGTCGGCTACGGCCATACCTACGACCCGGTGGAAGACGCCATCGCTGCGGCCAAGCAGGCGCGCGCCAAGCTCACCGCCCCGTCGGTGAAGCCGGGCAAATATGACCTGGTGCTGGACCCGTCCAACCTGTTCCTGACCATCCACGAGAACGTCGGCCACCCGCTGGAGCTTGACCGCGTGCTTGGCTACGAAGCCAACTACGCCGGCACCAGCTTCGCCACGCTGGACAAGCGCGAGGCCGGTTTCCGCTGGGGCAGCGACATCGTCAACTTCACCGCCGACAAGACCGCGCCCTATAGCCTGGGTGCGGTGGGCTACGACGATGAAGGCGTGAAGACGCGCAAGTGGGACCTGGTCAAGGACGGCATCCTGGTCAATTACCAGGCCACCCGCGACGAAGTGCATATCCTCGGCGAGAACGCCTCACACGGCTGCAGCTATGCCGATTCGTGGAAGAGCGTGCAGTTCCAGCGCATGGCCAATGTGTCGCTGGCGCCGGGCAAGACGCCGCTGACCCCGGCGCAGATGGTCAAGGACGTGGAGAACGGCATCTACATCCACGGCCGTGGTTCGTACTCCATCGACCAGCAGCGTTACAACGCGCAGTTTGGTGGCCAGCTCTGCTACCAGATCAAGAACGGCGAAATTGCCGGCATGGTCGAGGATGCGGCCTACCAGATCCGCACGCCGGAATTCTGGAATGCCTGCAGCGCGATCTGCGATGAACGCGATTTCCGCATGGGCGGCTCGTTCTTTGACGGCAAGGGCCAGCCGGGACAGGTGTCGGCGGTGTCGCATGGTTCGGCCACCACGCGCTTTGACGGGGTGAACATCATCAATACGGCGCGGTCGTTGGGGTAAGGCGTAAAGCTACCCTCACCCCAACCCCTCTCCCGCAAGCGGGAGAGGGGCTATCAGATCGCAGGCTTGGGTGGCATACAAAGCCCCTCTCCCATCGGGAGAGGGGTTGGGGTGAGGGTACAGGCGAAGCCGCGCTACAGTGGGTTGCTAGAAATAGCGATGGGGCACCGGCGAATGCTCAAGCACGACGCAAGCCGTTTGTCGTCTTTGATCCCCGCCACCGGGCTTCGTCCCTACCCTCATCCGCCCCTTCGGGGCATCCCCGCCTTCGGGGGGACAAGTTCTTCTCCCGAAGGGAGAAGGTCAGCCGCCTCAGCGCGTCGTATACCCACCATTGACCAGAATCGTCTGCCCGGTCATCCACCAGCCCTCGGATACCAGGAAGCGCACCCAGGGCACGATGTCTTCGATGTCGGTCAGCCCGGTCCTGGAGAACGGCGACAGCGCCGCTGCAGTCTTGTGGTACGCGACCGCATCGGCACCTTCGGCAGGATAGAAGAACGGGGTATCCATCGGTCCCGGGCCAATCGCCGTCACCGATATCCCGCGCTCGCCAAATTCCTTCGCCGCCGCACGGGTGTAGTGCTCCACCGGCGCCTTGGTGCCGGCATAGCTGGAATAGAACGGCGTGAACGCGCCCAGCAAGGACGTCACCAGCGTGCACACCTTGCCGTTGTCGGCGAGGTTGCGGCCGGCTTCCTTGAGGAAGAAGAACGCGGTCTTGTTGTTCACCGCGTCCATCGCATCGAACTCGGCCTCGCTGATCTGCGTCATCGGCTTCTTCAGCACCTTGCCGACCGTGTTGATGGCGATATCGATGCGGCCCATGGCCTGCTTGGCGTCATCGAACAACTGCTCCATCGCCGCAGCCGAGGTCAGGTCGGCCTGGAACAGGTGCGCATTGGCGCCGGCTGCACGCACCGCCTCGGCCGTGGCCTCGGCTTCGGCGCGCGCAGCCTCGCTGTTGTAGTGGATGGCCACGCTGCTGGCCCCCTGCTTGGCGAAGTCGCGGGCCAACAAGCCGCCCAGGTTCTTGCCGCCGCCGGCAATGAGGACGGTCTTGCCGTGGATGCGATGGTCGGTCATTGCGAACTCCTGTGGCTTGGGGGAATGCCAACAGAGCCTATCGACTTGGATTTGCGGATAAAGCCGGTCATTCTGACTTCACTTGTCGGCCTATCCGGACAATCGCCATGGATCGTATCGAGCTGTACCGCGTTTTTGTGCGGGTAGTGGACTGCGCTGGCTTCACCCGCGCAGCCGATCAGCTCAAGCTGCCGCGCTCCACGGTGTCCGAGGCCGTACGCACGCTGGAGCAGCGGCTGGGCACGCGCCTGCTCCATCGCACCACCCGGCGGGTCACGCCAACCCAGGATGGGTTGCTGTTCCATGCCCGCTGCCAGCAGTTGATCGCCGATGCGGACGAGGCCGAGCAGTTGTTCCGGCAATCACCGCAGGCCCTGAGTGGGCGGATCAAGGTGGATGTGCCCGGCCGCATCGGCCGCCTGATCATCGCCCCTGCTTTGCCCGGCTTCCTGCAGGCGCACCCGCAGATCGATGTCGAGCTGGGCATGACCGACCGCAGCATCGATCTGGTCGAAGATGGCGTGGATTGCGCGCTGCGGGTTGGGCCGCTGCAGGACTCGCGCCTGGTCGCACGCGGCATTGGCCAATTGCCGCTGATCAATGTGGCCAGCCCCGCCTATGTGGAGCGGCACGGCATGCCCATGCATCCCTCGCAGCTCGGCATGCATTGGGGTGTGCTTTACGCCTCGCCCGGCAATGGCCGGGTCGAGGCCTGGGAATGGCGCGAGAACGGCATTCTGCGCAGCCAGCCCCTGGCCGGGCGCGTCACCGTCAACAGTGCCGAGGCCTATATCGCCTGCTGCCTTGCCGGACTGGGCCTGATCCAGATCCCCGCCTACGACGTGCGTGCCGAGCTGGCGGCTGGCAGCCTGCTGGAAGTGATGCCCGGGCATCGCGCCGATCCCATGCCGATGCACCTGCTGTTCCCGCATCGTCGCCATCCTTCCCAACGGCTGCGGGTGTTCGTGGACTGGTTGCAGCAGGTGCTGCTGGAAGTGGTTGGGTGATTGGATGCTTTGCCTGCTTGCCGGCAGGCAAAGCAAAAGCGCAACCCCTCCCCAACCCTCCCCTTCGCTGCGCGAAAGGGAGGGGGCACAAGCAAAGGTCGTAAGCAGTTCCGCGATTGCACGGACCGCTCCCTCCCTTTCGCGCAGCGAAGGGGAGGGTTGGGGAGGGGTGAGCTCCTCGCAGAAATCCCAAATAAATCGCCAGTCCATGCCTAAAGTCACTACCGCTGCAAACACCTGCCCGCAAGAATCGAACAGTTCGCAGACCACCGCGAAGCCATCGTCGTTTGTTGCCGTAGCGCCCGCCTTGCGGGCCTTGCCCCGTGGAGAGCAGCCTTGCAGAGACGTGACTTCCTTGCCCTGACCGGGCTTACCGCTGGCGGCCTGATGGTGCCGTCCTTCTTCGGCAAGGCTATCGCCGCCGAACAGCTGCTGACCGCGCTCGATCCGGCCCTGAAGAAGCGCCTGGCCGATGACGCGCTGAATGCGGCCAAGGCCGCCGGCGCCACCTATTGCGACGTGCGCATCGGCCGCTACCTGCGCCAGTTCGTGATCACCCGCGAAGACAAGGTCCAGAACGTGGTGAACACCGAGTCCACCGGCACCGGCATCCGCGTCATCGTCAACGGTGCCTGGGGCTTTGCCGCCACCAACGACCTGAGCCCGGCCGGCGTGGTCAAGGCCGCGCAGCAGGCCGCTGCCATTGCCAAGGCCAATGCCAAGGTGCAGACCGCGCCGGTGCAGTTCGCCAAGGCGCCCGGCTACGGTGAGGTCAGCTGGCGCACGCCGATCAAGAAGAACGCGATGGAAGTGCCGATCAAGGACAAGGCCGACCTGCTGCTGGGCGTGAACGCCGCAGCCATCGGCGCCGGCGCCAGCTTCGTCAATTCCATGCTGTTCCTGGTCAACGAGCAGAAGTACTTCGCCTCCACCGACGGCTCCTACATCGACCAGGATGTGCACCGCATCTGGGCGCCGATGACGGTCACCGCCATCGACAAGGCCAGCGGCAAGTTCCGCACCCGCGACGGCCTGTCCTCGCCGATGGGCCTGGGCTTCGAATACCTGGATGGCGAGGCCTCGGGCAAGACCGTGCTGCCCAACGGCGTCATCGTCTACGGCCAGTCCTACGACATGCGCGAAGACGCCATTGCCGCCGCCAAGCAGGCGCAGGAAAAGCTCAAGGCGCCGTCGGTCAAGCCGGGCAAGTATGACCTGGTGCTGGACCCTTCGCACACCTGGCTGACCATCCATGAATCGGTGGGCCATCCGCTGGAGCTGGACCGCGTGCTCGGCTACGAAGCCAACTACGCCGGCACCAGCTTCGCCACCCTGGACAAGCGCGAGCAGCACTTCCAGTACGGCAGCGACAAGGTCAACATCTTCGCCGACAAGACCCAGCCGGGTTCGCTGGGCGCGGTGGCCTACGACGACGAAGGCGTCAAGACCAAGCGCTGGCCGCTGATCACCGACGGCAAGCTGGTCGACTACCAGACCATCCGTGACCAGGCGCATATCCTGGGCAAGACCGAATCGGACGGCTGCTGCTATGCCGACTCCTGGTCGAGCGTGCAGTTCCAGCGCATGGCCAATGTGTCACTGGCGCCCGGCAAGACCCCGCTGTCGGTGGCCGACATGATCAAGAATGTCGAGAACGGCATCTACATCATCGGCGACGGCTCGTTCTCCATCGACCAGCAGCGCTACAACGCGCAGTTCGGTGGTCAGCTGTTCTACGAGATCAAGAACGGCCAGATCACCCGCATGCTGGAAGACGTGGCCTACCAGATCCGCACCCCGGAGTTCTGGAACGCCTGCAGCGCCGTGGCCGACGAACGCGACTACCGCCTGGGCGGCTCGTTCTTCGACGGCAAGGG